>JARFPR010000138.1 GCA_029288195.1 Gammaproteobacteria bacterium
GGCACAGCCATGGAGAACATTGCAGATGGACATCATGCGTATCACCGTGAATTTTCGAATTACCACGATCACCTTCCCTGGCGATCAGCAACCTAAATCTATCACTCAATTGAGGTGCCAGGATGCAACCAGCTAAGCAAAATTACTTAAGAATCTTGAGCATCGTGATTGCTCTTTCATGCACTATGGCAGCGTCACTGTCTTATGCGGGACCGCGTGAACAGGCCAGGAGAATACATGACCGCCTGGTCGGGGTGCCACCATCAGACGCAGTCATCGACTCGATGGCGGCAAAGATTTCTGGCGGCAATGGTATCGGTGCTGCATTCGAGGCGATGGAAAACCCGGCGTTTTACAACACCACCGTACGTGAATTCGCATCGCCATGGACGAATCGCGAACGGTCGGTATACGTTGATATGAATGATTCGGTGGCTACTGTAATCGGTATGATTCGCGACGACGTGCCTTTCGACCAGGTTCTGTATGAAGACATCGTCTACGTAGGCAGCGCCGGTGCGACGAATATTGCCTATTCGCAGACAAACAACGATCACTACCTGGACCTGCAGACAAATCGCGTCGATTTGAGCGATGCCGCGAATCTCACCAGGCAGCTGCAATCCAGTTTACCGGGTTCGCCTCTCGGTATCGACCAGACCGCCGGAATCATGACAACGCGTGGTTTTTCCGAGGCGTATTACGTAGCAGGCACGAACCGTGCCGCATTACGTTTTGCCACGTTGAATTTCATGTGTATGGACATGGAGGATTTCAGCGATATTACCGCTCATCCCGATCGAATTCGCCAGGATGTTACGCGATCGCCTGGTGGCGACAGCACCATTTTCCTAAATGACTGCCTCAGTTGTCACGCCGGCCTGGATGGATTGGCCGGTGCCTTTGCCTACTATGACTTCAACGAAGAAACGGGGCAACTCGAATACACGGCAGGATCGGTACAACCCAAATTCCTTAATGACGCCGGCACGTTTCGCTATGGCTACGAGACAGTCGATGACTCGTGGGTCAACTACTGGCGCACCGGACCGAATGCCTTTGTTGGTTGGAACGGCCTGGGTTCAGGCGAGGGAACGGGTGTGAAAAACCTTGGCATGGAACTTTCGCAAACACGGCAGTTCGCCAAATGCCAGGTCAAGCAAGTATTTGAGAAAGTCTGCTACCGCACACCGAATGGACAGGCCGACATGCAAGCCGTCGAGAATATCGCGACAAGCTTTGAAGCCAACAATCGCAGCATGAAGCAGGTTTTTGCTGAAACTGCATTGCACTGCATGGGCAACTGATGGCGTTAGCGCAACTGACGCATGCCTGCAAAATGGACCAAACAGGAGAAGAGCTGTGACCCCAAGCAAATTCAATATTAATCGCAATTCGGCGCAAGGCCACTTAACGGGAGTATCGCAATTGCTTTGCATGATCGTGCTCGCATTTGCATTGTCAGCCTGTTCAGACCAGAGCGATGATTCCACCTTCACTGGTCAGGGGCCGCTCCCGACTACAACTCCGGCGCCTTCGGCGTCGGATCAGGAGATTTTCGAGGCGAGACTCTACCCCTTGTTGGTTGATCCGCTCAATTTTTGCGTCGGCTGTCACGGCGTGGCCCAGGATCCGAAGTTTGCAGTTGCCGATGCGACCACTGCTTACAACGCACTGATCAGTCAACAAAAGGTTAACCTGGTTAATCCGGGGCTTTCACGCATATATTTGAGACCACAGGATGACCGCCATAACTGTGGCGGCGCTGCAAGCTGCAATCGGGTCGCGGCCGATTTCCTTGCGGCGATTCAGGAATGGTCAAACCTGGCATCCAGCGCACCACCTCCCGGCAACACCATGCGGGTGGTCAGCAATACGTCAAATTTTGCGCTCTCGACGGAGGGCGACGCTGCACGTGCTGACGGGAATGCAATTGCGTTGTTTAATTTCTCCGAGGGCACCGGTAACACGACGATGGATACCAGTGCTGCCGGCGCAGCGATTACGCTGCAAATTGAGGGCATGGAGTGGGTAGACGGCGGTGGTCTGCGCAATGTTTCCGGTAAAGCCCAGGCCAGCCCGACGGATAGCCGCAAGTTGTTTGACATGATTGCACCGGTTAACGAGTACTCGGTCGAAGCCTGGGTGATTCCAGACAATACTGCGCAGGATGGACCCGCACGTATCGTCAGTTATTCGCAGGACACCGCAGTGCGCAATTTTACAATGGGCCAGAACGCGATTTACTACCAGCTTAGGAACCGCAGTGGGGCGACTGGAGTCAACGGCACACCAGCCCTCGAGGCGCTTGATCCACAAACCAATACTGTTATGCAACACGTGGTTATGACATTTGACGCGGCCTCGGGTCGCAAGGTCTATGTCAACGGTCAGCTCAGCATGGAAGAGAATACCAGCGATGCGCTGGACTGGCTGGATAACCAAATCCTGGTCATCGGTAACGAGGTAACCAATAATCGACTCTGGCAGGGTATTTTCAAACTCGTCGCCATTCACAATAAAGCACTTACCGCTGCAGAGATTCAGCAGAACTTCGATGCCGGCGTCGGCAACGTGGTCACGATGCGCTTTGATGTGTCGAGCCAGATTGGTCAGACGGCATACATCGATATGCAGGTTGCCCAACTCGACGCAACCGGTTATATGTTTGCGGCTCCGGTATTTACCAGCACTGCAACCGGCATTGCGGTCAAGAATATCCGCATCGGAGTAAACGGCGGTGTGCCGGTTGCTGCCCAGCCTTTCCGACGCATTGATACGGTTGTCAACCAGTCAGGTACACAGTTGTCCCCACTTGGCGCGGTCATTCCGGTTGAGCTAGGAGCCGATGACGACCAGTTCCATCTGGAATTCGAGGTACTCGGAAATCAGTTCGGGCTTGCCGAACCGGTTGCTCCGTCCGCTCCGCCGGGACCGGTACCCGATGTGCCCGAAGCAGACGCTGGCCTGCGGATGTTTTCACAAATTAACGACACGATGTCGAACTTGACTGGAATCGATGCGAATCAAGCTATGGTTTCAGCGAGCTATGCTGAACTTCGTGATTCACTACCGGCAACATCGGACCTGCTGAGTTTCGGGGCGGCACAGCAAATCGCGATTCAGCGACTCGCCACCAGCTATTGCGGGGCAATCGTCAACAACGCCGGTGTGTGCGATAACTTTTTCGGCGCCTGCGTGATCGATGCTAATACAAAAGACCAGGTCGCAACCGTGCTTTACGACCGTTTTATCGGCGACAACCTTGCCAACCAACCTGATCGAGCTGGTGTTACGACGGAAATCGTACGGACTATCGATGATCTCGACTGCGCCGGTGGTTGTAGTGGTACGACAGCGCAGACAGCGTTGCAGGCAACCTGTGCCGCGGTGTTGTCCAGCGGCGCCGTGACCATAAACTGATTTCTAGCGAGGAAATAGCGATGCATAAATACAGAGAACAATTTCGGCGTACGCAAGCGGAACGTCGTCGTCTCGAGCGGCGTATTGAGGAATCATGTCGCAAGAGTGGTCACCAACGCCCGAAGTCGCGCAGGGATTTCCTCAGCCAGGGCCTGATTGCCGGTGTTAGTACGGTGTTTTTGCCCAGTATAGCAATGCTGTTGGCACGTGAGGCGCACGCCCAGTCAGCGGAATGTGTAGTCGACAACAACGGATTGCTGGGTGCCGGCAAGATCCCTTTTCTGGCATTCGATCAGGGCGGCGGCGCCAACATAGCAGGTTCGAATGTCATCGTTGGTGGTGCGGGCGGCCAGGAAGACTTTTTGAGTGAGTCCGGTTACGCAAAGCTCGGGTTGCCGAACGCGATTCTACCGCAAAATGTCGGCGTCGATCGTTCATTCGGATTGGCGATGCATCCAAACAGCGCACTGCTGCGCGGCATGATGGATAAAACCAATGCCGCTACTCGCGCAAATACGAATGGTTGTGTCATACCGGCACGTTCGGAAAACGACACTGGTAATAATCCGCACAATCCCGTTTATGGAATTGCAAGAGCCGGTGCCAATGGCGAGTTCGCAGCAACAATCGGTACGCGCAATTCCGAATCGGGAGGTCGTTCACGCGCTCCCAATTCGATGATCCAGGCAGAACTGCGTCCGGTTAAGGTCAGCAGACCCAGCGAAGCAATCGGATTGGGTGGTGGCGGATCCAATGATGGTTTTCCGAATGGCCGCGTAGCCGAGGCAAGCGCGATCATCAGCGCTCTGAAGCTTGGTAAAATTAACGAACAGCAAGCAACGGAAGACCTGCTGCAATGCGGTTACGACAAGGCGAATGCGACATTCAATACGCTCGTTACTCCGCAGGACCTCGATCCCACAATGGATCCGATTCTACAGAGCATCTTTGCGAACGGCGAATTGGATGATGGTGATTTCCGCAAAGCGGCGGCGGCAATGAAAATTGTAGTCAACGGCTACGGTGGTGCCGGTACCATAGAATATGGTGGCCGTGACTACCACCAGGATCCGCGTCCGGAAACCGATGGTAAGGACTTTGTGGTCGGACAGGCCATCGGCGCCTCGCTTGAGTATGCCGCGCAATTGGGCAAGCCCTTAATGATCTATTGTTTTAGCGATGGCGCGGTCTCCGCGGATACGGATAGACCCGAAGACGATGGCAATGGCACAACCAAGTTCCGCTGGCGTTCCGACAATTCGCAAACCGCCGCGAGCTTTATTTTGGCCTACAGTCCGATCGCCCGGCCTGCATTGCGCAACGACGCTGCATCCCAGCAGCTCGGATACTACAGGTCCGACGGCAACGTCGAAACGTCATCCAGCCCGTTTGCCAATAGCGTTGAAGCGCTGGCAGAAATGGTGGTTCTGAATTACCTGGGCCTGCATGGTGAAGAGGGAATGTTCGGCATGGTGCTCAATAATCCGAGGCTCGGCACGGGCGCAGCGGTAGCACCGTACATCGCGTTCGACGCGATCGTTTAGTGGCGTTGTTGGATGTTGTCGATTAAACAATCGAGGAGCCTCTCCGACATTGCTGCTGAAGAATGTGTGACCGGTGGTGACGCGACTAAGCAGGATCAGAATGAATTCTCGGTACCCCGGTCACTTCTTGCCTGCCCTGTCTGTGCGGCGGACGGTGCTACACTCGCGGTGTCATCCGAGGCATTAACCTGTCGGCAATGCACCACGCAATTTCCGGTATTCCGTTGCGGCAAGGCGAAAATACCCTGGCTTTATTCGGAACCCGGCAACGCAAGGTTGGAATGGAAAGCAAGGTACAATGGATTTTTACATGCCAATTCGGTGGATCTGGAACGACTCCGCCAGGCCCAAAAAGCGAGCCACAACAGCAAGACGGGCCGACGGCGCATCAGCAAGTTACTAGAGGCACGCGAGCAATATTGTAATCAGATAACAGAAATCCTGGCACCCCTTGAACTGGATGCTATCGATTGGCCAGCTGATGCCACGAATCAGTTGCTTGGCAAGTTGCCCAAAAATCAGGGTTTGTCGAGTTATTCCAGCAATATCTTTCGCGATTGGGCCTGGAATAACGATGAGAACGAGGCGCTCATCGAAGCGGTCGATAAAGTATTGAGCCCGGATCTACGCGGCGGGCTTGGTCCTTTGCTGACACTGGGGGCGGGTGCTAGCCGGCTTCCCTATGACATGCATCGGCGATACTCGCCATACTTGTCTGTAATTTTAGATATCAATCCGCTATTACTGCAGGTTGCCAGTCACGTTATTCAGGGCGAGACCGTATCGCTCTACGAGTTCCCGGTGGCACCTTTGAACGAGGCATCATTTTCAGTGCTGCAAGAGTGTCGGGCGCCGGTCCCATTGGGTGACGATAATTTTCATTATGTCCTTGCCGACGCATTGAATCCGCCGTTCGCCAGGGAATCCTTCAATACTGTGGTTACGCCCTGGCTAATTGACATTATTCCTCAGAATCTGCGCGAATTTATTCCGCGCATTAATCGAATTCTGCCGCAAGGTGGCGTTTGGATAAATACGGGCTCACTCGCTTTCTTCCATAGGGATGAAACCTGGTGCTACAGTGAAGAAGAGGTGCTCGAATTAGCCGTGGAAAATGGTTTTGAAATAATCGCTGTAGAACGGCGCACGGTGGCCTACTTACAGTCACCGCACAGTGCCCACGGGCGAACCGAAAAGATATTGAGTTTTTCTGCCAGGAAAGTTCGAGATGCCGATCCCGTGGTTACTTATTCGCATCTGCCTGGCTGGATTCTCGATGCTTCCCAGCCTATACCGTCCTCAACAGAATGCACCATTAGTTCCTCGAATCACATGCTCACGGCACAGGTACTGGCTGCAATCGACGGTAAACGCACCATCAACCAAATCGGGCAAATGGTGGCCAGCCAATATGGTCTGGGCATAGCGGAAACAGTTCATGCGGTGAGACGCATCCTCGTCGATGCCTGGGAGGACAGTAATGTCGCCAGGACTGATTGGTCAAAGTGAAACCACCGGTTAAGGGAAAATAATTTGACTCGACAACCAACCAGATATTCAAGTGCTGTCGCTCGCAGCCAGGCAG
The DNA here is from genome assembly GCA_029288195.1 of Gammaproteobacteria bacterium. GTDB lineage: Bacteria > Pseudomonadota > Gammaproteobacteria. The sequence continues at coordinate 6,553 of JARFPR010000138.1, forward strand.
CGAAGGTTGTGTCGCCCAATCTCTTTAGGTTTATTTTAAAAACGTTATAAAACAAATTTTTAAAGATACTTCTTAAAGTATTTTATAATAGTAGAATTCCTTAGATGTAACCAAAAATGTCCCGCTTTCCTCTTTGAGGGCGCTGATATTGCCCGCATAGTAGGCTAAATGCTCTGCTGGTGTGCTAATAGCACTGCACCATTAAACTTTCATACCGACCTTGATGCGCTAACTAGACTATCGGAATCCCATGGTGATAGTCTAACCATCGGTAGAAAGTCATGACTAAGCGTAAACCTAAATCTCCTGCCAGTACCGACAAACTTCATCGAGCCTATCATGCCGAAAGTTCGCAGGAGACTGCAGACGTTTACGACGATTGGGCCGATGAGTACGAACAGCACATGAAGAATGTTGGTTATACCCATCCTGCTATGGTCGCTGCCATGGTGGCACGCCATGTTGCCCCCACCGAAGAACGAGTGTTGGATGCTGGCGCGGGTACCGGGGTCCTGGGGGAGATACTCACTGCACTGGGATACCCCAATATTGTTGGCCTCGATGCCTCCGCGGGCATGTTGAAAATAGCCAACTTAAAAAATAACTACCTGGAACTCACGCATCAGTTTCTTGGTCAGCCGCTGACTTTCGAGGATGATTCCTTTGCACTGGTAGTGAGTTCCGGTGTGTTCACCCAGGGCCATGCTCCCCTGGAGGGCTTAGACGAATTAATTCGCGTGACCCGGTCCGGCGGGCATCTCGTTTTTTCCGTAGCTCGAACCTATCTCGATGGACCATTTGAACATAAACGCCAACAGTTAGAGCAGGCAAATTTATGCCGGTTTGTGGATGTTTCCGAGCGATATAACTCGGCACCTTTAGAGGACAATCTGATCTCACAGGTATTTGCCTTTCAAGTCCTGTGAACCACTAAGCGACAAAGTCACCCTCGATTGATTTTCTGTTACTCGATAGCAGACACTCAAAAGCCAAAGTTCAGCGTCTGAGAACGGCCAGGAGCAGACATTGGTATGTTAAATCAAATCTGTGCCCTTTTGCTTGTGTCGAACATAAATCATTGATCATCTAAATAGTGAGCCAAAGACGTTGCCAAATAGCTTACCTGGGGTTCGCTAAGCAATACGGCGGCGGTCACGGGAATTTGGTTGATAGTAACGCCGCCCTTTATAAGCTTTTGCCAAAGTTGATCGGTCGGTTTGAATAATTGCTCGTTTTCTGCGACAAGAACCACTGCCGCACAATGAACGGGTTGTGGGACGTAGTCTTTTTCGATCATTTCCAACAGTGTTTGTGGTTCACGCAGAAACCGGGGAATCAATTTTTCCCTTTTCAAGTAGTATCGCCATAGCCTATGCAAGGCTAGGCTTTTAGCTCTCTGAATAAATTTAATGTAATAATTTTTGAAAACATTGCGCCAGTGTATTTTTCCCCCGTGAACCGCACGATGCCACAGCTTACCCAAGCGCAATCTCATTGAGGATTTAGGGAGCCCAACTGGGCATTTAGTATCGATCAGAGCCAGCAATGACACGCTTTCACCAACTTGCTGCAGTTGTCGGGCCATTTCCATCGCGACAAGACCACCGTAGCAATATCCGCCAAGCTGATATGGGCCCTTATTCTGCACTATTCGTATCTCGGAGATATACTGATTGGCCATTTCCGACATGGTGGTGGGTGGTTGAATTTGCTTGTCAAGCCCCTCTAGTTGCAGGGCATAGAAGGGCTGCTCCGAACTGAGATGCATCGAGAGACTACGCAGATTGCCCACTTGGCCCCTATGCCCATGCACACAGAAAAATGGTTTTCGGGAGCCGTTCGATCTTAGTGGTACTAGATTAGTAGCTGATTCATGCTGATCAATAGCCCTGGCCATTTTCTTGACGGTACTGGCATGGGCTAATAAAGCTAGAGGAGGCGATGTCCCCAGTATTTTTTCCAATTGCAGAGACACCGAAATTGCATCAAGCGAGTCTCCGCCGAGCAGGTAGAAATCATCGTTTCTCCCGACCTGGGGATACCCGAGCACGGAAGCGTAAACTTCGGCCACGCGATGTTCCGTTTCTGTGCAGGGCGATGTATATGGAGGACGGGACACATGCTGCAGCTCGGGCAAATCCCGGCGAGAAATTTTACCATTGGAATCTACAGGTAGTGTATCGAGTTGGATGAAGACAGTGGGTATTATTGCTTCATCAACTCCAGCCTTCACGAGTTTTTTTCGTAACGCTGAAGCAGATAACGCAGCCCCTTCACGGGCCACAATATAGGCAACCACCCGAACGGTACCTTGACTGTCCGTGCGAACATCCACCAATGACTGCTCGACTAATTCATCTGAATTAAGCTCCCGTTCGATTGTTTCGATATCGATCCATTCGCCGTGAAACCTAGCGCGTAAATCCTTACGACCGAGGAATTCCAGTTCTCCCTCGGGATTTAAGCGACCGAGATCGCCACTGAGATATGTCCGTTCGCCGGGCTGTTCTGGATTTGGTATGAAGCGTGCTTTGGTTAGCTCCGGCTGTCGCCAGTAACCGCGAGCCAAATAATGGCTACGAATTGCTATCTCACCGACGTTACCCTGGTCTACTTCTTCACCATTCTCATCAAGTAATAGCGTTTGCATGTCCTCGGTAGGGTATCCGATTGGGAACTGCATACCTGCAAGTTTGGTTTTATTATTAGCAAAATATTGTCGAGTAATACCAGTTTCCGTTGCACCCAAACCATTTACAAGAAGACAGTTATCGTCGAAGTGTGTCTGGAAAAGTGTCAAGTCTTTTTGCGTAGCGCGATCGCCTTCTAAACGAATAATTCGTAGAGATTTGAAATCTTGCCCTTGGTTTAAAAGCCGCTGGAATATTGTCGGCACCGAATGATAGATCGTAATGCCTTCGGAGTTAATGCACTGAGCCAAACCTTCAATACCCACCCTGCGGAGGTCGATTGGGAACAGTGCAGCACCGTTTAGTAGTGAACAGAAGATATTCGAAACGGCCCCGCTAAAGCCGCTAGATTGCAATAGCGTGAGACGATCATCACTGGTGATTTGCAAGTTGTTGGTATAGCGCATTACATTGTGCAAAATATTGCGATGATCGTCTACGACCCCCTTTGGTTGTCCTGTCGAACCGGACGTGTAATAGATATAGGCGAGAGTATCTGGGGGAATATGCAATGATGGATTATTCTCGGAAAATTTGTGAACTTCATTTTCGGCTTCAATAATTTTCCGATGTCCATTTGCAAGCCTAATGGCCTGTGAGTGGTTTGCTGTGTCGGTAATGATTAACGACGCTTTGGAATCAGTCAAAATGCTCTCAAGTTCAGATACTGGATTGCCAATATCCAGCGGTACGTAAATACGCCCAGACTTGAGTACACCGAGAATGGCCGCAATCTGGGGTGAGTCCTGCTCGAAAAACAGGGCCACGGGATCGTCGGGCGGTATATCGGATTCCAGAATTGCATGGGCAATACGGTTGGCGAGTGAATTCAGTTCTTCATAGGTCAGCGATTTGGTGCAGGTACCAATTGCTAACTCGGCACCGCGCTTGTGAACTTGCGCTTCAAATCGATCCGGAATGGACTGTTCGATTTCTGACTTTAAAAAAAGTCGCGTGTCCCGGGTTAAATTCTGACTCACAAAAATGCTCACCTAATTACTTGTATTTCCCTACTACCTGGCGCAATTTATATCATGGTAGGGTAGATATAGTGAAATTAGCCGAGCGTCTCAAATGGGTCGTTAGCCGTCGCTGATGTTTCAAATTTGAGTGTCTGCTTTCTCGTGGGTAAACGCTGGCAACACCTCGTGGGGAGGCCATCTTCGGCCAGTTTCGGACCTTAGTCTAAATGTAAAG
>JARFPR010000021.1 GCA_029288195.1 Gammaproteobacteria bacterium
GTGCTAACCCCACCCGAGTCGTCGAGCAGTAGCCATAGCCCAAGGTAAAAGGTTTGCAACTTGGGGAAGTTGTACACTGGCAAGTTGGCGGCCTGTTCGATTCGGTCTATGGTTTGTAGCAGCAGTGCAGGTGTTTCGGTGGCAATTACAAACCACATATTGAGCTCATGTTCACGACGGTAATTATGCGCAACTTCGGTCATGGCATTCACCAGTTCCGTGACCTCGTCGAACCTGTCATCCGGCACCGACAACGCGGCCAGGGTCAGGCTGCCACCCATGCTGGAAGCGTCATACAGTGGACCAAAACGACTCAATTCACCGTCGTCCAGCAATTCCCGGATCATGTCAATAAGCGTGGTGCTGTCAGTTCCAAGCTCGCTGGCAACGCTGGCAAAAGGCTGTTCCTCGATCGGGAAACCACCCTGGTAGCGATTGATAAATCGGCGGCTCAATTCATTCACTGAGCACCATTCCGGGCAGGTTTAGGTCGGGGTTGCGCGCGTAGCTTGCGCCACGCTGTTTGAAGCAGCGGTTGCTGAACAGGATTTCATGCCTGATGTCGCGCAATCCGCATTGCCGAACGATGAACTTAACCTGCTCGACAACCGAATCCCGATCTTGCCCGTGGATCATGCTGAACAGGTTATAGGGCCAATCGGGCAGCCGCCTGGGGCGTTGATAACACAGCGTAACGAAAGAATATTGCCCGATACAGTGGCCGATTTCGGTAACGCGCGCATCCGCAATGTCCCACACCACCATACCGTTGGCGCGGTAACCCAGCTTGCGATGGCGAACGACGACGCCAAAACGTTTCATGTCGCCACGCATCATGATTCGATTAATGCCTTCCACGACCCGTGTCTCGCTGCAGCCGAGCTGCTCCGCGATCGCTGCATACGGATGGCTGACCAGCGGTAAACCCTGGCTGATCACCTCGATCAACGCATTCTCAAAGCGGGAGTCTTTTCTCATGTCCATTGCAGATCAAATCCCAGGTCGATGAAGTGTTCATTCAGTAATGGCAGGTCGAGCACCGGGTATCCACAACGTTCCTCGATTTCAGCCAGGACCTTTTCCAGCCGATCCTCGTCGCTGGCGACCACTACGAACCACAGGTTGAAGCGGTGCTCGCGTTCGTAGTTGTGATTGACTTCGTCGAATCCATTGACGATCGCGGCGATGCCTTCGAGTTCCGCTGCGGGCACCGCCATTGCCGCCAGGGTACTGGCGCCAATTCGGTTGGGACGAAAAACCGCACCCACTCGACTGATCACACCCTCTGTCTGCAGGCGTTTCAGGGTTTCAAGTACCGTGGTTTCATAGACGCCAAGCTGTTTGGCAATATCGGCGTAAGGGGTCGAGGTCAGCGGCATACCCTGCTGGAATTCGTTCAGCAGGCGTTGCTCGAGTTTGGAATACTGCCTCATAGCCCGATCCGGTGTGCACGCGCGGTAAAGAAAATGCCACTGGGCTTGGTCGCCGGTAGCGAGGTTTTACGTTCGAATGTCCTGGTGTCGTACACCTCGACGCGGTTTTCGTCGCGCACCGACAACCAGACTTCCTCGCCGCGCGGTTCGAATTCCATATGTAAAACGCCCTTGCCTGGTTTGAGTTTTCGTATAACTGCAAGTGTCTGCGTATCGATCACCTGGATCGTATCGTTGTCAGGTAGCGCAAAATTGACCCAGACCTGGCGACCATCGGGGCGGGCCATGACAAAAATCGGCTGACCATGAACCTTGATGCGGCCGGCTTCCTTCCAGTTGCGCAGGTTGATCACGAGCACCTCGTGGCGTCCCACGGCGGGAACGAATGCGAAGTCTCCGGCGACCGCCCAACCCTCGAGGTGGGGCATCTTGTAGACCGGTAATTTTTGTTCTCCCTTACCGTAATTCGGTAGTATGCGGGTAACCCCCGACTCGAGGTTCCACAGGTCGAGCATGGCCATCCCGTCTTCACCGAACAGGCCGGCAAGGTAATAGCGACCGTCGGAAGTGATCAAGGCGTCATAGGGGTTGCGACCGATGTCGCGAAATTTCTCGATTTGTGGACTGGAAGGGTTCGACATATCGAGTACCCAGATTTCGTCTGCATCCCAGAGTGAAAACACGAACTTCTGTTCGGGAGCGTCGACCAGCCCGATGACCTTGGAGCGTTGCTGCTTATCGCCGAACGTGGCCGGGATATCGGCGATCAGTGTGAGCGTGTCGGCGTCAAACACCTTGACGCCACCGGGCTCGTAGTTCGAAACCGCGACCAGTCGACCGTCCTGAGAAATTGCGCCGCCGATACTGTTGCCGGATTGCAGGATACGCGCGCTGATTTCAGCGTTCAGGATGTCAATTTTGCTCAAGCCCCCGTCACGTCCGAAAACGTATGCAAAACGAGCGTCACGCGAATAAACCACTGATGCATGGGACAAATCACCGAGTTCGCTGACCCGGCCGATGCTGGTATTGGTGCTGGTTTCAATAATCTGGGCGCTGCTGCTGGCGCGTTCAATGAAAAGTCCGAGGTCGCCGGTGCCACGAGCGGCTGCTGGCGAACCTGTGAGCGCTAGCAGTAACAGGCAAATCGCAATCCTGCTCACTGTACTTCTCCCTGTAACAGCTGGTTTGCCATCCAGCGGGCCTCGGCGGGAGACAATAACGAGCGCCAGGCTGGCATAGCCGTGCCGGGCCGACCGTTTAAAATTACGCTACTGAGATACTCGATGGATTTACCCGCCAGCCTGTCTGGCACCAGTGCCGGCCCCAGTCCGCCGTGCATTGTCAGACCGTGGCAGGAGCCACAGTCCTGGATCAGAACATTACGCAGCTCCCGTTGGCGATCTCCGGAAAGCTGATCGCTTGCGGCAAGCGGAGCCGCAACCATGAAGCTAAGCGCGAGCCAGGTTAAACGAGTCATATGCCACGACCCTCTCGTCTTGCTGGTAGTCAGGCTGAAACCAGTCGAGCTCATCGCTGAGCGTGACAACCTCGCCGATGATTGTGGTGACCGGTGATTTCAATTCCGCGGTGACTACCGCGTCGGCCAGGTCCGATAGAGTCGCGATGACTTTTTGCTGATGTGCAGTCGTGCCACCGTGTATCGCGGCGGCCGGTGTCGTTACCGGCAGGCCTGCACGCACCAGCTCGGTGCAGATTGTCTGCAGATTTGCGAGCCCCATGTAAATCACCAGGGTGCAGTCAGGATCGGCCACCTTGTGCCAGTCGATATCGAGGGTTTCATCGTTCTTTTGATGCCCGGTGATAAAGCGCACGCCGTGGTTGAGGCCGCGATGCGTGAGCGGAATGCCGCTGTAACTGCTGCAGCCCGCCGCGGCGGTAACCCCGGGGACGACTTCGAAAGGGATGCCGTGTTGACGCATTACCAGGGCCTCTTCGCCACCGCGCCCGAAGATATACGGATCCCCGCCCTTCAGGCGCACCACGCGTCGACCCGATAGTGCCAGGCTGACGATGATTTCATTGATTTGATCCTGTGGCACGCAGTGTTTGCCGGGAGACTTGCCGACTGAAATCTGGCTTACACCATGCGGAATCAGGTTCAGTATTTCGGCGCTGACCAGGCGGTCGAAAACCACGACGTCGGCTTGCTGTATCAAGCGTAGCGCTTTTACGGTGAGTAACTCGGGGTCCCCGGGCCCGGAGCCCACCAGTGAAACAAAGCCTTTAGTCGTCATAGATGGTACCTGTCGCTGTGGCCTGGTTTTCAGGACCTTTACGTGTTTGTTTTACCTGTAATCGAGACTGCAAATTGATGACATCATTATTAATAGAGGGCCAATTTTTGTACTTGATAAATGTCAACCACGGGCGGAGGGCACCGTGGCCTGGCTGCCGGTTTTCGCGGTGACGGATTCCCACAGCTTTGAGTACGAGGTTTTATTGTGTGGTAGAGTTAGCGCCTGAAGCCTGATTTCTTTGCAAGCCCGGGTTTTCAAAGAAATGGTTTATGGGGAGAAACCTTAGAAAAATCAATAAGATCGCCTCCCATAAAAAAAGACTTCGCGCAGTATCTTTAGGTAAAGCGGCAATTTAAGCCAGCGTAGGGGGAGATCGCGATGCTGAAAAAAACAATACTACCAACCATTCTGCTGATACTGGCCTATGGATTCTGGGTAAGTCCTGACTTCAAGGAAATCGCTGCCGGTGTTTCGATATTTCTATTCGGCATGCTTTTCCTGGAAGATGGTTTCAAGGCCTTTACCGGCGGCGTGCTGGAAAAACTGTTACAGAAAACGACCGATAAAACCTGGAAGAGCCTGCTATTCGGGGTCGTCTCGACATCGATCATGCAATCAAGCTCGCTGGTGTCGGTCATTACCATTTCCTTCATCAGTGCCGGGCTGGTTACGTTGGTTGCCGGGATCGGGATTATTTTCGGTGCCAATATCGGCACCACGACCGGCGCCTGGCTGGTTGCAGCCTTTGGACTCAAGGTCAAGATTTCTGCCTACGCGATGCCGATGCTGGTGTTCGGCATCGTGTTGTCATTCCAGAAGTCCAAGTACCTGAAGGGTGCCGGAGCCGTTCTCGCCGGACTGGGATTTCTGTTTCTGGGCATACATTACATGAAGGAAGGATTCGAAGCCTTTAAGGATAGCTTTGACCTGGCTTCATTGGCGGTAGCGGGTTATCCCGGGTTGTTCCTGTTTGCCGCGATCGGTGCCGCGGCGACCGTCGTCATGCAATCCAGCCATGCGACGCTGGTTTTGATTTTAACGGCACTGGCGGCATCCCAGATTACCTATGAAAATGGCCTTGCGCTCGCAATCGGCGCCAACGTCGGCACGACGATCACTGCCATCATCGGGTCGCTGAGTGCCAATATACAGGGTAGACGGCTGGCGGGTGCGCATCTGATATTTAATATCGTCACCGGTGTGGTCGCGATTGCGTTCATCCACCAATTCGTGCTGGCAGTCGACGTCGTCAGCAATCAAGTGGGAATAGCCGCTGATAATTACACGATGAAACTGGCGGTGTTCCACACCCTGTTCAATCTGACCGGGGTATTGCTAATGGTTCCCCTGATCCACCGACTGTCGGATTTCCTGGTCAAATCTCTCCCCGAGAAAGCCAAGGATCTCGCCGAACCCCTGTACCTCAGCGATGCGGCGATCGAGTTCCCGGAAACCGTGTTGAAGGCGTTGAAGAAGGAGGTCTGGCACCTGTTCGATTCAGCATTCGAGATCATGGCCCATGGTATAAACCTGCATCGAACCGAGATACTGACGTCTCCCGACCTTGAAAAAACCATCGACAACGATCGGGAAGTCAACGAGTTTGATATGGACGAGTTATACGAGAGCAAGGTCAAGATTCTGTACAGCGCAATCGTGGATTTTATCTCGAACTCCCAGGCACATATGCCCAGCGATTTTTCCGAGGAAATGTACCGGCTGCGCAGGGCCGCGGGGGAAATTGTCGAATGCGTCAAGCACATCAAGCATTTGCGCAAGAATGCGACCAGGTACATGCTTTCCGACAACGAACACATTCGCGACGAATACAATAACCTCAGGTACCAGATCGCGATGATTTTGCGCGAAATTTATCGTCTGCGCGGTGATGAAGAGTTTGATCATGCGATTGCGATATTAGAGATGGACGAGCTAAAGGCAGAAATACAGTCTGCGCACGCGGACCTTGACACACGGGTCACCGGGATATTGAGAGACGATCGGATCACGCCGATCATGGCAACCTCGCTACTCAACGACTTCAATTACGTGGACGAAACTTCGCGCCATCTGCTCGACACGGCCCAGGCGCTGCTGGTCTCGCATTCCGATCTGGTGGCCGAGGCAGCCCAGGAAGTCGTGCTGGATGAAGACGAGATTGAAAAAGCGTCCGCGGCCTGAGCGCGGTTGAGAAAGGGCCGATTTGTTTCGCGGCGTAATTCTAAATTAACGAGGGGTACGAATGAAATTTTCTGAGCTGGTTGAAAAGGCTGAAAAATTTGTCGGTAAACATGAAAAGGGTAGGCGGATCAAACCCCAAAAACTGGATAAGCTCCAGCAATTGCTAAACGATAAAAAATCTCG
>JARFPR010000141.1 GCA_029288195.1 Gammaproteobacteria bacterium
AAAAACCGGGATCGACATCCGCTCGTGCAAATACTTTTCGACGTAAAAACAATCAGGCGCTTTTATATCTTCCAGGTTGATCCCGCAAAAAGTAGGCTCGAGGCGTTCGATGGTTTCGGAGAGTTTATGCGGATCCTTCTCGGCGATCTCTATATCAAAAACGTCGATACCCGCGAAGCGTTTGAATAGCACAGCCTTGCCTTCCATCACCGGCTTAGCCGCCATGGCGCCAATGTTACCCAGCCCCAGTACCGCGGTACCGTTGGTCACGACACCGATCAGGTTGGCACGCGCCGTATATTCACGTGCCGTCAGGGGATCTTTTTCGATTTCGAGGCAAGGGTAGGCAACTCCCGGCGAGTAAGCCAGGGTCAGATCATTTTGTGAAGTTAAGGGTGTCGTGGCCTCGATGCGCAGTTTCCCAGGCGTCGGGAAGCGGTGATACTTGAGTGCTTTTTCGCGATTATCGTCTGACATTAAGGGCTCCCTTGTATATCCGCGCAGTATACTTTGAATCGAGTCCACATTTAATATTAATCATCGTATTAAGGGATGACTGACACTCAAACATCGTAGCGCTTGTGCTCGCTGCGGCGTTTACCTGAACGCTGGCTGATGACGCCAACTATATCGTCCAGTCCATTGGCGAGTGAAATCTCGGGCAAATTAGTATCAAGGGCACGCAACCCGTAATTATCCTGGTTGATCACCAACTGCCGAAAAATCATTTCACCCCGGTGCCTGGCAACGACGTAGCAGCCCGGGCTGACCTTGCCACCGGGATCAACGATGATGACATGCCCATCGACGAATTCAGGCGCCATGTCGTTACCTACCACGCGCAATGCAAATGGTTCACTGCTGCTGCAATTACTCAAGTCGTTCCCGGCATCGTTCATTGCACTTCCTGCGTCTTCTTTTGCTGCATACGCCAGAGCTGCGCATAGAGTCCATCGGCACTGATCAAGGCCTCATGGTCGCCCTGCTCTTTTACCCGCCCCTGGTCGAGCACGATAATGCGATCGGCATCGATCACGGTTGACAGCCGGTGCGCAATCACCAGCGTGGTTTTGTTAGTCGAAATACGGGTCAACGCACCCAGGATATTCTTCTCCGACTGGCTGTCCAGGCTCGAAGTCGCCTCGTCGAACACCAGAATTGCCGGGTCCTTCAACAAAACCCGCGCAATTGCGACGCGCTGTTTTTCACCACCCGAGAGTTTCAACCCGCGTTCGCCGACGATGGTATCGTAACCCTGCGGCAGGGCCTCGATGAATTGATCGATATCGGCAAGCCGCGCGACTTCCCTGATCTCCTCCAAAGTAGCCTGGGGACGAGCGTACTGGAGGTTGTACAGAATCGAATCGTTAAACAGCACGGTGTCCTGTGGCACGATGCCGATCGCTTCGCGCAGGCTCTGCTGGGTAACACCGGCAATATCCTGGCCGCTGATCAGGACCTGCCCCTGGCTAACATCGTAAAAGCGAAACAACAGGCGCGCGATGGTCGATTTACCCGCCCCCGAGGGACCGACAATAGCGAGTTTCTCACCGTCCTTAAGCTTGAAACTGACATCTTCGAGAATGCGCCGGTCCTCGTTATAGTGGAAGCCGACGTTGCGAAATTCGATGTCGGCCTGCTTGATCTCAAGCGGACGAGCATCGACATGATCCGTAATTTCAATCGGGCGCTGCAGCAGCTTGTTTACCATATCCATATCGGCTAGTGCATATTTGAGCGAACGGTAAATGATGCCGAGGAATCCGAGTGGCAAAAACAACTGCAACATCATCGTATTGATCAGTACCAGGTCACCCAGCGACAGCTCCTGGTTGACAACACCCATCGCCGCCATCGTCATGATGCCGGTAACACCTATCGCAATAATCAGCGCCTGTCCGAAATTAAGCATCGACATCGTGCTCTGACTCTTCACGGCTGCTTCTTCCCACATTCCCATAGTGTCACGGTAACGCGTTATTTCATGCTCATCGTTATTGAAATACTTGACCGTTTCGTAGTTCATTAAACTATCCATCGCGCGCCCGTTGGCACTGGAGTCGAGCGCGTTCATTTCGTGGCGATAGTGCATGCGCCATTCCGTTACCGCCAGCGTGAAACCGATATAAAAGATCACGCTGAAGAAGATAACGCCGGCGAACGAGCTGTCGTACTGGCTGAGTAATATGATCGCTACCAGCAGGAACTCGGCGGCAGTCGGTATGATATTGAACACCAGGTAATTAAGGATTGAACTGATGCTTTGCGCACCGCGTTCCATATCGCGCGAAATCGCACCGGTATTGCGCTCCAGGTGGTAGCGCAGCGATAGTTCATGCAAATGACTCAGAACCGATACCGAAAGCGCTTTCATCGCGTGAAAGCGGACGCGTGCAAAAATAGCGTCGCGCAATTCGTTGAAACCGGAATTGATAAAGCGCAACAGGCCGTAGGCCAGTAACAGGCTGATTGGTAGCACCACCGCCTGCCCTGAATCGGCATCGAGACCATCGACGATGTACTTGAGCACTACCGGCACACCCACCATTGCCAACTTCGAAATCACCAGGCAACCGAGCGCCAGCAGAACCCGTCCGCGGTAGGTCCAGACATACGGCATCATGGCACGAATGTTTTGCCAGTCCTGCCGGTTTGAATGCTCTTTTTCAGTACGCCCGAAGGCGGGATGCGTGGCGATTTCGAGGACCCTCACGATATAAAGCTGAGCACCTTAGCAGAATGCCTGTGAACAGTCCTGTATATACGCCGGCGGTGCTCAGAAATATCATTTTTGAGGTCAATAATTAGCCCTGGCTGCCGACATAAAGAGATACGGGCTGGACATTACCCCAGGTTCAAGCCCACTTATCAACTCTGCGCATGCTGATATGGAAAATATAAATGCAGTAAGGTTACTAAGAATCCGCTACGTTATCGGGCTTGGCTTGATTGCGTTGCTGGTATCGGGGTCCTACCTAACCATGCAGCAGGCCATTTCAAAACAGCGTATTTTCGCTGACGTTATCAACCTCGCGGGACACCAGGCGGGACTGGCCAATCGAATTGCCTATTTTAGTTTGATTATGATCACGACCGACGATGAAACGGAATTTGCGACGGCAAAATCACAGGTCGGACGGACTGTTCAGAAAATGGAGCAGGTGCACGATACGTTATTGAACGGCTCTGTTGAAAAGGGCATTCCGCGGATTAGCAATGAAAACCTGCAAGCGCTTTACTATGACGAATCTATCGGGCTGCATGTCTCGCTGCAGCGGTTTCTTGAAAATGCCCGCGCAGTCTATAACAGCAAGCCGGGAGAGCTGGAGCTCAACTCCTACGAATACGTATACCTGACCACTTACGGTCCCCACACACTCGAACCGATGCTGGATAGCGCGGTCGATGAATACGGGAAGCTTAGTCGTGCATCCAATGCATGGATCCAGAAACGAGAGCTGGTAACCTGGATCGGCACACTGTTTTTGTTAGTGCTCGAGGTTTTGTTTATCTTCATCCCACTGGAAAAAAAGATTCGAAAATCAATCGATCATTTGCAGGGATCCATTGACGAATTGCAATCGACACGGGAGCAATTTGCTGTCGCCCGCGAAAAGGCTGAATCCGCAAGCGAAGCCAAGAGCCAGTTTCTTGCAACCATGACCCATGAATTGCGTACCCCGATGAACGGGGTACTTGGCATGAGTGAACTGCTCGCATCCACCAAGCTAAAGGACAAGCAGCAGGAGTACGTGCAGATAATTCTCGACTCGAGTGAGTCGCTGTTGACGATCATCAACGATATTCTTGATTTCTCGAGGCTGGAGGCCGGCAAGGTCGGTCTTGAAAAGATTCCATTTGACCTCGAGCAATCGACCTACGACGTCATGGCCCTGTTGGCACCGCGCTGTCAAAATAAACCGTTACAACTGATACTCGATTATGCACCCAACTTGCCGCGTAATTTCATCGGAGATCCTGCGCGTATTCGCCAGATTCTTTTCAACTTGATCGGTAACGCCAGCAAGTTTACCGAGCAGGGCTACATACAGGTATCGGTCTCGATTGAAGTTGACGACAAAAAGGCCGCACACGTTTCGATTCACGTGGAAGATACCGGCATCGGCATCGCCCAGGAAAAAGCGGGAAGACTGTTTCACTCTTTTACTCAGGCCGATAGTTCCACGACCCGCAAATACGGCGGTACCGGCCTCGGATTAACAATAACCCGCGAGCTGGTGACTTTGATGGGCGGACAAATCGAACTCGATTCCGCGCCCGGTAAAGGCTCAGTGTTTACGGTCGATTTTCCGCTTGAGCTGACCGATGAGGGCGACCAGATTCCGCTTCCACACGAGGCACTAAAACATGTCATGTTGCTCGAGCCGAATCAAATTTATCGGGAATTGATCATCGACCGCCTGGCGCGCATAAACGTAGAGGCCGCGGTGATTAAAAATGCCAGTGAAATTAAAAGCAGGCTGCTGGTGTGCGAGGAACATGACGGCGCCAAGCAGCTCGTGATTGTAAGCCAGGAGGCATTGCTGGATAGACAAAACAAGTGGCGGCAGTTCAGTGACGGCGAGTTGCGCAACCCGGTTTCATGGATCGTGCTGGCTAACAACGTCGATGATTCCGACGAACTTCGCGAATCTGCCGAGTACCTGCAGGGCTACACCACCTACATGCAAAAACCCTTCACCAACTACCAGTTTTACTTCGCGTTGAATACATCGATTAGTCAGCCCGAACCCGGAATCGAGCCCGAGGCCCCGCCTGAGGTGGACGAAGACTCTACCGACTTCACACTATCAATGGTATCGAAAGGGAATATCCTGCTGGTGGAAGATAATATCGCTAACCAGAAGTTCGCATCGTTTCTACTTTCAAAGATGGGTTACAACGCGGATATTGCCGAAGACGGCCGCGAAGCAATTCAATTGTGGCGTAAAAACGATTACCAGTTAATCTTGATGGATTGCCTGATGCCAACCATGGATGGTTACGAGGCAACCAGGAAAATTCGCAGAAAAGAAATTAACACCCGGATTCCAATCATTGCGTTGACGGCTAATGCGTCGGAAACGGACCGCCAGAAGTGTCGTCAATCCGGCATGGATGAAGTCATCACCAAACCTTATCGGCGCCACGAACTCGAAGAAGTCCTCGATCGCTGGCTGCATGACGAGCCGAGCTTTATCACCATAACCCACAACGCTGCGCGGGACGCCAGTTGACCAGGGTCAACAACCGGGCTATTCCAGTGTTGGAACTCATCTGTGTAGATCACCCTTGAAAACCGGCTTAAAAATAAATAGCCTCGAATATTAAACTCGCATCCACATCCGGCAGGAATCCTGTTTTAATAGCTGCAACGAAATTCAACCTGCACCTGGAAAGATACACCATGAACGTTTCGAAACCCGTATTGGTTCTGCAATTACGTCCGGAAGACGACACTTCGGACAGTGAATTCGAAGCGATTTTGAAGTATGGCGAACTGGCCGAGGAAAATACGCGGCGCCTGCGCATCGAGAAAACCGGAATTCCCGCGCTTTCACTCGATGACTACGCGGCGGTAATAGTGGGTGGCAGCCCTTTTGACATCAGCACCGCGCAAGATCAGAAAAGCGAGATCCAGGTGAAAATCGAAAATGATTTCAAACACCTGTTCGATGACATTGTCGCCAGGGACTTCCCCTTTCTCGGTGCCTGTTCCGGTTGTGGCTTGCTGGGCTCATACATGGAAACTCCGATTTCGACAAAATACGGCGAGCCGGTCGGCGGTACCGTGATTAGCGTCACCGATGTAGGCAGGGAAGATCCACGTCTGGCAAATTTTCCAGACCGGATTGCGGTATTGTGCGGTCACAAGGAAGCCTGCGACGTTTTACCCGAAGGCGCGACCCTGCTCCTGACCGGGGATGACTGTCCGGTGCAAATGTTTCGCATCGGGGAAAACGTTTATGCGACACAATTCCATCCCGAAGGCGATGGCGAGGGTTTCACGGTCAGAATTCACGCCTACAAGCACCACGGGTATTTTCCTCCCGAGGAAGCCGAGGCACTGATCGTCGCGGTAAATCGTGAAGACACGCCGTACGCACGTGAAATCCTGCGCAGATTCGTCGCAAGGTACACCAACTAACCCCTGCAGGGATCATCCCTCAATTTTACTTATCCAGCCCCGAAATCAAGCGATCCCTTGATGTATATCAGCTGGCCAAAGCAGCCTGCTGGTGATAATGATTACAATGTAATTGCAGGTAATCTGGTTGCGAATATCATACCTTTAGGTTTCACATGCTGATACTAATGAGATATGACTTGTGGATTCGACAAACTGGTCACAATGTATGAAGTTTATGTCCTGGAACAGAGCAATGAAATTTAAAAACCTCAGCAGAATTACCGCCGGCTGCCTGCTGTTACTGGCAGCACAAGTGCAGGCGCATTCACAACACGATGACTATTACCCGTTTTATGGCGGCTTTGCACTCGGTTTTTCCGGTTCGGATGAGGATTGCGATTACTATGGCTATAACTGCGATGGTGACGATACGTCGTTCAAGTTTTACGGGGGTAAACGTTTCCACGAAAACCTGGCGTTCGAGATTTCGTTCCAGGACCTCGGAAAACTATCCGATGACCAGGGATCAGTCACAACAACAGCCGAATCGAGCGGATTGAATTTTTCACTGCACGGCATAATACCGGTCAGTGAACTCGGTTATTTCTATGGCAAGGCAGGCTTCATGGCCTGGGATACGGATTACACCCGGGTCGGTACCACGACCACCACCAGCGACGACGATGGCACCGATTTCACTTACGGAGCCGGATTTGCATTTGCCTTCGCCGAAAAATACGAGTTCAGGCTTGAGTTTGAACGCTTGCATGAACTCGATGACAATTTCACCCCGGGTGGCTCCTACATCACCGTTTTCTCTTTTGGCGGCACCATTAAATTCGAGTAATATCCCCCTGTAATACCTATTTTTTGTAGCGGCCACGAAATTATCCTGACATGGATAACCTATGCCGACCCAACCCAAGGAGAATAAAGAAATGCGCAACACCATTCTGACCCTCGTTCTGACATGCCTGTTTATATCGCCGGTTCTAGCCACGGAAGGTATGATCAGTATTAAAAGCGCACACTCGGTCACTGCGACCGCTGATCGACTGGAAAAGATTTTGCTCAGCAAGGGCATGACGGTTTTCACCCGCATCGATCATGCCGCGGGCGCACAAAAAGCAGGTAAGACACTGGCGCCGACTGAGCTGGTTATTTTCGGTAATCCAAAGGTTGGTACCCCGCTGATGCAGTGCAGCCATAGCATAGCGATTGATTTACCGCAAAAGGCACTGATCTGGCAGGACGCAGCTGGCCAGGTCTGGTTCTCCTATAACGACCCTCAATTCCTCGCCTTGCGTCATAATACCCAGGGTTGCGATGAAGTTCTCAAGAAGGTTGCGATGGCGCTTGGTAACTTTTCCAAAAAGGCAACCGCAGCCGAGTA
>JARFPR010000144.1 GCA_029288195.1 Gammaproteobacteria bacterium
TTCTTCAAGATGTTCGAGCGCGCCAGTGAACCGGACACGGTTGAGCTAAACGGCAGGGAATTTCCGATAGATTCCAGTATCAAGGAAATGACTTTATTGCTATTTCGCAAGTCGGGTAGCGAGCCGGCATTACTGATCCCACCGGATAGTCCCGCGATCAGTGCCCAAAAACCACGCGGATCCCGCTGGCGTAGCGACCAGGGATACGATTTGATTACGGTCAAAAATCCCCAGTCGGGTACCTGGCGAATCGATGCCGAGATGGACCCGGACAATCGCTTGATGGTGGTTACGGATTTAAAATTGCAGGTGGGCGGGGTACCCGCGTATAGCACACCGCGAGAAGCGCTCGAAGTTGCGGCCGAATTGTTTAATCGAGACAAGAAGATCAGCCGCAATAGTTTTCTGCGCTTTGTTGATTTCCAATTCTCCCATATCGACGTCGAGGGTAATGAAGTTACGCATGTAATGACACACACCGGTGTACGCGAGGATAAGGGGCAGTATCTCTATCCACTCACACAGAAACTGGCCGAGGGAATGCATCGTTTTGTTGTTTCTGCAGACAGCCGTACTTTTAACCGCAGCAAACGCTTCGACATGCAGGTGCAGTGGCCGGTGGAAGTCAGGATCGAGGCGCTGCAAGCGCCCGGCACTTATGAATTGAAACTGCGAGCACGCGAGGAGTATCTGAACCCGGATGGTCTGGTGGCCGAGGTAGATATCGAAGCAGCGGATGGAGCCCGGGAGAGCCTTGCCCTTGATTTCTGGGCCGGATGGTGGCGTGCCGAGATTGAGACAAACCAGGCAGGACTCTACCGCGCCCATGTAAAAGTTTCGGCGCAATCGAACGCGGGCGAAATCCAGGAGATTGATCTCGGGACATTTTCCATGCTTGGCGTTTATCGTGCGCCACCGATTGTAGAACCCGAAGTGACCGAGGCCGAACAGGTCGAGGTTGTTGAGCAGGAGGCAGAATCCGATGCCGTCAACTGGGTAATGGTCGGAGTGGTAATAGTGACAATTAATCTTTCCCTGCTGTTGCTGCTAGTACTTGGCTGGTGGTTGCTGAAGATGAAAAAGAACGAGCCCGAGCTGGTTTTAAAAGAGGAAGAATCCGGTGCTTGAAGTCAACGCCATTTATTTTGTTCTGCTACTCGAAGGTTTCCTGCTGTCGCTGGTGCTGTTACTGTTCTGGTTGCTGGTGACATTAATTCGCAGGCGGCGTAAACGCAAGAGTATTGCGGATCTCGCTGCAGCCATCAAGGGTCGCTCCGCCGCACACAGACAGCAAACTGAATCTTTCCTGCAGGTGATCTACCAGCTTCAAGGCGACGATTTAAGGAACACGCTGGCCGATATTGATAAACATGAAACAGAATTTTTCCAGCGCCTGATTGACTGCTTATACCGTGGCGGCAGAGCAAAAATCAAGGCACTGGATATGTCGCTGGACAAACTGATCAAGTCCTACAAATGCATGCAACCACGGGTCGAAATACCACTGTTGGAACAACCGGAAGTCGTCCAGGAAATGGCAACTCTGCGCGGCGAAAACGACATGCTGCGAGACGACCTTTCTGCTGCCCAGAACAAGGTCAGTGACCTGATTACTGAATTCGGAGAAATCTTCGGCGGTGGCAAGGACCACCAGCTTACCTTACAGGAAGTCATCGACAAGGTGGACGCGATGAAAGCCGATCACGACAGCGCGACGGTAGTCGAAGCTCAGAAATAATCCGGTGCGTTGCCTTCGCGCCACTTGATATTGCAACCCACGCTTGGAACCTGTGCGCCTGATGGTAAAGTGCCGGCGAGCAACGCGTCTACAGCGGCTTTCATGTCACTGCCGTTGACGGCGACACTATTACCGGGCCTCGACCCATCGTACTGCCCGCGGTAAACCAGTCGATGATCCGCATCGAATAAAAAGAAATCCGGGGTGCATGCCGCCTGGTAGGATAACGCGACCTGCTGTGATTCGTCATACAGGTAGGGAAATTCGAAGCCGCGACCCAGTGCCAGTTCAACCATCTTATCGGGGCTGTCGGCCGGGTATCCGGCAACGTCGTTGGAGTTGATCATGACCGTTTCGAGGCCGCGAAGCCGTGCCGCGTTGGCGAACTCGGTAAAGGACTCGAGGATGTGCAATACGTAAGGACAGTGGTTACAGGAGAAAACCACCAGTAACGGCTTGCCGCTATAGTCTGATAGGCTTACCTGGTTGCCGCTAGCAGGTTCGGGTAGTGAAAATGAGGGCGCCTGGGTGCCGATATCAAGCATTGTGGATGGGGTTTCGGACATTTCGGTACTCGGTTAAATTGATCAGGGTAAATTATACTCTGATTAAGGGATCACGGAAGCAGGATCGGATCTCCGCGTTGCCAGGATCCGGAGCAGATCCGCCAGGCCGGCATTACCCCGGATTGTCAGGATCGTTCCTGACTAATGAACGGGAGGTCGAAATTCTCGGCCGCAAGACGATCGCAAGGATTGCAACTCGCTTGTAGAAATCACTCCCGGTTGCGCGGAATAAACGCTGATTCCGGCAGGAGATACAGGTCACAAATACGTGAATTCGGTCCGGATTTCCCCCCAAATCGCACCTATACTTAGCGCTGTGAAAATTGAATTCTCAATATTTTGACAGCGAAAACCAGAAAATCATCGAAAGCCAACCCCACCAAGGCGGAGTTGCAAGATGAAGTTGCGGAATTGCGCTCGCAATTAGCCGAGGCAGAGGTTTTATTCGAATACCGTGAATTTCGCAGCCAGGCCCTGTCAAAAATGCTTAACCTGGGTATCTGGGAGTGGGACGAAAAGGCGGACAAGGCATTGTCCTACTCGGATGAGTTGGCCGATGTTTTTGGAGTTACTGCTGCGGGACTTAAAAAGCTATTCCAGAATCGTAACAATTTTGAAAGTATCGTCCACCCGGATGACCTGGAACTGTTTCGCTCTCACCTTGATTCCAAATCTATTTTGAAGCCGGACAAATGCCATGTATTCGAATATCGAATAATGGTCGGTAAAAATAAAGTGCGCCATTTGCGCGAATTCGAACAGGGTGTATTCGACGATGATGGCGACCTGGTTTCGAGCTTTGGCATGGTACAGGATATATCGGAAGTGGTAGCCTCGATTAATGCGTTACAACAAAGCGAAGAGCGATTTATCTCCCTGTTTGCACAATTGCCGCTGGGTGTGCAGGAGGAAGATTATTCCGAGGTAAAGAAAGTAGTTGATAAACTTCGTTCCCAGGGCGAAGTGGATCTTGAAAAGTATTTCCTCGACAACCCTAAAATTCTTCAGGACCTGGTTAAGCAAACTCGTATTACCAGTGTCAACGAGGCGTTGTTACGCATTCACCAGGCCGACTCCGA
>JARFPR010000152.1 GCA_029288195.1 Gammaproteobacteria bacterium
AGTTGCAGCAGCAGGCCGGCACGAATCCCCGGTATTTCCTCCGCGTGTATAAATGCGATTTTTTTACCGGCAAAGGCGATGCGCGCGGCGAGATACAGCAGGTAACAAACCGACGCCACCAGCAACGTGTTCCTGGCCCAGGGTGTGGCGAGGATAATCGCCGCCAGCCCGGAAACCACAATCAACGCCACCAGGTTAGTGCCGATACAAAGACCGGTGACATAGCGCAGCCCGGCGTTAAATCCAAACGCGGCACCGACCCCGGCCGTCGACAACACACCGGGTCCCGGCGTGACCAGTAACAGCAGTACTGCAAGACAAAAAGCAATCATGGCCCGGTATTCTACCTTAAGTGCCGTGCGTCAGGGCGTCACTGTTATCCTGCCATCCAGGCGTCATCCTTCCTGACGTTATCCCCGAATAAAACTCCTGACGTCATCCCGGAATTCGCGTAGCGAATATCCGGGATCTTTTAAGGGTGACTGGGTCGCAAGATTCCGATACGTCAACCCAGCGCGCGCTGGGGGGCCGCTAAGTGGGCCGCATGCGGTCGGGAATGACGAAGCAAGTTACGGGAATGGCGATGTTCGGGCGCTTCGATCGTCGATATAATCAGAACTCTGTCAGTCGTATGTAAAAATTCATGCAATTAACTAGTGTGGTTAAATCCTGCCTGGGTGTGGCCTTGCTGCTAATGTCCACTGGTGTTCTCGCTGCTGACTGGGGCGCTGCTCGTTTGCTGGAGTTCGCGACGGCGAGCTGTCAGGGCTGGCAAGACGCAGCCAAACCCGCAACCGGGTTTGCGACTGGCTCGATTGTTAAGTCAGAGATAAAGTTTCGTGAAAAGGTAGTTGGCACCCGGCACCGCGTAGAGATCGAAAACAATGCGCTCGTAGAACTCGATGTCATCGAACACTCGGGCCAGCCGGTCCGTTTTATCAATTCATTGTTCGGCGAGTTTGGCGACCCCCTGGTACTTCTGTCGCTAGGCGCCGATTGCAGCCTGCAGGTCGCGCGCAAGATTAACTATACCTCGAAGGGGCAGGCGATAAACATCGTAACGCTGGATACGGAGCTTGAGCCGAAAGGCGACCCCGACTGGCTTAATCCGCCACTGGAATTTATCGAACGAGACCCCGTGAAACCGATAAAGCATCCCGGTGAGAACACGCCAGTGCGTGTCGGCATGGTTGATTCAGGCGTCAACTATCGCTTACCCGAAATTAACCGCCGCCTTGCGAGGGACAGCAACGGCCAACTGGTCGGTTACGATTTCTGGGACATGGACGACTTGCCCTATGACGCCCACCCGGTCAATTCCGGTTTCTTCCTGCAGCGCCATGGTACCCGAACGGCGTCGCTGTTGCTGCGCGAGGCCCCGGCTGTCGCGCTGGTCCCCTATCGCTATCCGCGGCCCGACATGTCGCGCATGATGGCCCTGGTCGAGCACGCCGCGGACAACCAGGTATCTATTCTCGGTATGCCGCTCGGCAGCAACCGGCTGGAAGACTGGGGCAGTTTCGAGCGTGCCGCGCGGGCCTACCCGCAGATGCTGTTTATCGTCTCGGCCGGTAACGACGGGCGTGACATCGATGAGCGACCGGTATACCCGGCGTCGCTCGATCTTGGCAATGTAATCGTGGTGACATCTGCGGATGACTTCGTGCGACCCGCCGAGCGCACTAACTGGGGCAGGGTCTCGGTCGATTACCTGGTGCCGGCGGAAAGAGTGTCGGCACTCGACTATTCCGGTTCCGGGACCCGGGTCTCGGGTTCGAGTTATGCCGTATCCCGGGTAACCGCGCTTGCTGCCCGGCTCAAAATGGCGCGTCCACAATGGGATGCGACCGACATAGCAGGTGAACTCCGTAACCGCTATGGCAACAGTAGCCCGGGTGCTCGCGACTGGGTTAGCGGTGGTTATATTGCCGATCCGCTCGCCGGCGCTGGGGTGATAAAACAGCCGCTTCCCGGTCTCGACCTGGTGCCGCCGCAAATCGATAATGGATTCCGCTTGCCGATTGACATCCTGGTGCTCGATTCACGCTGGACGCATCAACGGGTCGAGCAGGCCGTGCAGCAAGCTTTCGAGATACTCGCGCAGTGTTCGATCATCCCCGGCAAGGTGTCGATACATGCCATCGACGCTGAAGATTACCTGCGCGACCTGTCTACCGGTAGCGCGCACACCTTGCTCAAAGCTGCCGGCACTGCGAACGCGACAGTAGTATTCGCGCGCGATACCCGCATGCAGGCTGCATTTGATGGCGAGGCTTTTGGCCTGGGTAATACCCGCATGCGGCCCTGGCTCGCGTCGAGCGTGTGGCTGATGCTGGGTGTCGATGACCCCGGGGTCGCGCTCGCGCACGAGCTTTACCACGTAATTGCCAACAGCGGGGAACACGTCGTCGGTGTTGCCAACCTGATGCAGGGACGTACCCGCCCCGAAAGCCAGCAGTTAACCCCTGCCCAGTGCCGGCTTGCCCGGGCTAACGGCGTCGCTAATCGCCTGCTGCAGGATTGAGTCGGGATACAGTAAGATAACGTTTAATCCGAAATTGAGAGCGAGCCTCGACATGTCTAAAGAAAATTCCGGTAGATCACCTGCAGATGCGGCCATTCGTCGCGCAGCAGCACCAATTGTTTGCTACGAAGTTGATCAGCTACCATCGTCAAATCTTGCCTTGTACCAGCAGGCGCGCGAGGGTATGAACAAGGTTGACGAGATTACCGTGCCGCCGCGCGATGGCGCGACCTTCGAGGTTCCGGCAGGCTCGTTTTTCCGTATCGTCAGTGTCGAGGGCCCACAGGTGGGTGATCTGAACCTGTGGAATGCGCATGATCTATCCGAGCGCTTCTTCAGTGGCAAGACCCGCCAGCTGCACGCAACCCATGTCAGTACCGGCGATCGCCTGTGGAGCACGCTGCCGGGGTTGCGGCCGATGGCGACGATTACCCACGATACCCTGGACTGGTACGGCTGGGATGAGGACGGCGGTGGTGTGCATGACGTCATCGGCACGCGCTGCGATCCCTATACCAATTACATGCTGAAGGGCGTCGATTACCATCATTGCTGCCATTCGAACCTGACGCGTGCGCTGATCGCGGGGAGAAACCTGCCGCCCGGTGAGGCCGAGTTGCACGTGCATGACGTCATGAACGTCTTCATGTGCACCGGATTCACGCGCGATACCCATCAATATTTCATGAAGGCAAGCCCGGTGAGACCGGGTGATTTCATCGAGTTTTTTGCCGAGATCGATTTGCTCGGCGCGCTGTCTACCTGTCCCGGCGGGGACTGCGGTAGCAGCCATTCGGATGACAGCACGCCCTGTTTCCCGCTCAAGGTCGAGATTTATAAGCCGACTGATGGATCGTTAAACAACTGGACATCGCCCGGCTGCAGCGGTTACTCGGGAACGCACGGACTCTAGCGACAAGGCGACTCGGGCTTGCAGTATCGAATATCTAAAGTGCACCTGCGGCGAATGTGTCGCAGGCCTTTAATGTGCCTTCTGACAAACCCTTTTTAAACCAGGCCACGCGTTGTTCGGAACTGCCGTGGGTGAAGGAGTCCGGCGTAACATAACCCCGTGCCTGCTTCTGCAGGCGGTCGTCACCGATTGCACTGGCCGCGGCCAGGCCTTCCTCGATGTCACCCGCTTCCAGGACCTGCCGTGAACGCCTGGCGTCATGTGCCCAGATTCCCGCATAGCAATCGGCTTGCAGTTCCTGTTTGACCGATAGCCGGTTAGCCTCTACCTTGCTTAAAGATTGTTTAGCCTTATGAACCTTTGCTGAGATACCGGCCAGGGTTTGCACGTGATGGCCGATCTCGTGCGCAATGACGTAAGCCTGTGCAAAATCCCCAGGCGCCCCATGCCGTCTTTGAAGTTCGTCAAAAAAACTAAGATCGAGATAAACCTTTTGATCGGCCGGGCAATAGAAAGGGCCGATTTGTGCCGAACCGGTACCACAAGCGGTCGCGACCGCCTCGCGAAATAAAACCAGCCGTGGTTCGCGGTAACTTTGGCCTGCCTGCCTGAATAACTCGTTCCAGCTGTCCTCGGTATCGGCGAGTACCGTGGATACGAACTCGACCAGTTGTTTTTCTGCCTCGCTTTGTTTTACCGGCTGGTTGGTCGAACTGGGTTGGCTGCTCGCCATTCCGCCGTCACCCAGAAAACGCTGCAAATCACCACTGAAATAGCTGTATCCAACCACTAAAACGATTGCGATCAGCGTCCCTTTGAAACCCAGAACTCGAAACACGAGCGGCAGCAGGCGCATGATACCGCCACCTCCGGCTCCGAGACGAGCCATCCGGGGCATACGCGATCCGCGCTTGTCTTCAACATTGCTACTCTGCCTTCGGCCACGCCATCGCATGCCTGTAACCCACATTCCGATAAGTTCTCGGAATTTACGTCTTTTTCAGCTGATTTGGAAGCCCCTGGAGACTTGTAAATTTAGTTGCAATTAGAGACTATAGCGGCCCCAAACAACATAACAATCCAAGGAGATGACATGGCTGGGAAATTTGAAGTTTATAAAGATAAAAAGGGCGAACATCGTTTCCGTCTGAAGGCGGGAAATGGTGAAATTATTCTCTCCAGCGAGGGATATAGTGCCAAGGCGGGATGTGCGAATGGCATTGAATCGGTGCGTAAAAACTCGACTGACGCGGCAAACTTCGAAAAAAAGGAAACTGCTTCCGGTAAATTCAGGTTCAATCTGAAAGCCAGGAACCAGCAGGTAATCGGCAGTAGCCAGTCTTATAACAGCGCTTCAGGCCGTGACAACGGTATCGCATCGGTGCAGAAGAATGCGCCCGGCGCCAAGGTGGTTGAAGCCTAGCTCGTCATTATCCAATGAACAATACCCAACCCCGGGGCAGGTTTAGCCCGGGGGCAGGTAGGGCACGCCCTGTGCAAGGTCGGTATCGTCGATGACGTAAAAATTGCTTTCGGTTCCGGCTTGCCGTGCCTGCGCAAATGGCGTGTAGTCCGGGTCGTTTACAAAGGCCTTGCATGCCTCTACTGTCGGGAACTCGATCAGGGCAATAACGGTAACATCGGGCAGTTCGCCTTCTATCGGTGTTAAATTGCCGCTGCGCGACAGGTACTTACCACCATGCTTGTGCACGATATCGTGTACCTTTTGTGCATATTCGGGAATCCAGGAATCGTCGTTTACTTTGACATTGGCAATCAGGTAAGCGCTCATGGGTTTCTCCTCGTGCGTGGATTGACCAAACATGATAACACGAACCGATCGGGATAAATTAAGCGGGTTGGAAGGCCGTGGATTCAGGCTTTTAATAACCTGGAAAATCCCCATCTATGGCACTGGCGCATTACTGACTATCTCTGGCAATTGAATTATATGAAACAGGACAACGAAACCCCGCTAATCTTGGACGCGGTCCG
This sequence comes from Gammaproteobacteria bacterium, assembly GCA_029288195.1. Classification (GTDB taxonomy): domain Bacteria; phylum Pseudomonadota; class Gammaproteobacteria. The sequence goes on from JARFPR010000152.1 coordinate 5,433, forward strand.
CGACTTTATGAAACTGGAATCGGCAGGGGGCATCCTGTTGCTACTCGCAGCCATCGTCGCGTTACTGGTTGCCAATTCTCCGCTGGCAGGTTTTTACAGTGAACTGCTGGATACAACGGTGGCGGTGCAGATCGGTGCGCTGTCAATCAACAAACCGCTGCTGCTTTGGATCAACGATGGTTTGATGGCCATATTCTTTTTCCTGATTGGGCTCGAAATCAAGCGAGAAGTCATGGAAGGGGAGCTGTCATCGTTTAAGCAAGTCGTATTGCCGGGTATGGGGGCACTCGGCGGTATGGTCGTACCTGCAGCAATCTATGCCTGGCTGAACTGGGGCGATGCTATCGCACTCGACGGATGGGCCATTCCGGTGGCGACCGACATCGCATTTGCGCTGGCCTTGCTTGGCGTCTTCGGTTCCCGGGTGCCGACATCGCTCAAGGTTTTCCTGCTGACGCTGGCAATATTTGATGATCTGGCCGCCATCGTTATTATCGCGTTGTTCTATTCCGGGGACCTGGCAGTGTCGTCATTGCTGGTCGCAGCGGTGGCCCTGGTTATCGGGGTTATCATGAACAGGATGGGTGTGACGCGCACCTCGAGTTATATTCTGCTTGGCATCGTGCTCTGGATTGCCGTATTGAAGTCGGGCGTTCATGCTACATTGGCCGGGGTTTTGATTGCTTTTTGCGTGCCGATGCGTGATCGCGAAGGACAATCACCATTACGCACGCTGGAGCACGATTTGCATGGTCCGGTAGCGTTTGCCATTTTACCGATATTTGCGTTCGCCAATGCCGGGCTTGAGCTGGGTGGCATGTCGATGGCCGACCTGGCACACCCGGTGACACTGGGGGTAATCCTGGGTTTACTCGTCGGCAAACCGCTGGGGATCCTGGCTTTTGTTGCTATCGGCGTGGCACTGCGTTTTGTTCAGCTCCCCAACAATGTCAGCTGGATGCAAATTTTTGGTGTCGCGTTCGCCTGTGGTATCGGCTTTACGATGAGTCTCTTTATCGCGGGTCTGGCGTTTGAACACGGCAGCGGGGACTACTTTAGCGGGGATCGGTTGGGTATCCTGGTGGGTTCTATCCTGTCCGCAATGGCAGCTTACGCGCTACTGCACCTGAGCCTGCCACAAATGGCGCGCAAGGATTGAAAACAAACTACCTGGTTGATCCGGTACCTGACTTCAATGCGTATTCATGTTAACCAGTGACGGATTTGAGGTACGAACATGAGTTACCAGGATGCAAACGAACCAAGCTGTACCGATTGCGATGGCAAGGTCGAACTGATTATCGAACCCCATGCGAAGGACCTTGGCGGGTTCAGCGTACGGCGCGTGCTGCCTTCGGCTCGGCGTCGAATGGTCGGCCCCTTCGTTTTCTTCGATCACATGGGACCGGCCGAATTCCCACCCGGTGAAGGGATCCAGGTACGCCCGCATCCGCATATCGGACTTTCCACGGTCACTTACCTGTTCGAAGGTGAAATCATGCATCGCGACAGCCTCGGGGTGGTTCAGCCAATCCGGGCGGAGGCGGTAAACCTGATGACGGCGGGACGTGGCATCGTGCATTCGGAACGCGCCGGCGACGACCTGCACAGCACCTCGCGCCTGCACGGCATTCAGTCCTGGATGGCTTTGCCGGA
>JARFPR010000027.1 GCA_029288195.1 Gammaproteobacteria bacterium
GACCTGCTCGGTGCGATAGCGGTTGCAGCTTATTCGTACATGGCGCTGGTGCCGATCATCCAGCCACCAATCATGAAATTGCTAACCACCGAGGAAGAGCGAAAGACCAAGATGACGCAACTGCGCAAGGTCTCGAAACTGGAAAGGATCCTGTTCCCGCTGATCCTGCTGTTGGTGGCGTTACTGCTATTACCCTCGGCAACACCGTTGGTAGGGATGCTTTGCTTCGGCAACCTGTTGAAAGAAAGCGGCGTGGTCGATCGTCTGAGCAACACCGCGCAAAACGAATTGATCAATATCGTGACGATTTTTCTCGGGCTCTCGGTCGGCTCCAAGCTCGCAGCAGACAAGTTCCTGAGCGCTGAGACCCTCGGCATTTTGCTACTCGGTATGGTCGCATTTTCAATTGGAACCGCGGCCGGCCTGATCATGGGTAAAATCATGTACCGGGTTACCGGTAAATCGGTCAATCCGCTGATTGGGGCCGCCGGCGTATCAGCGGTACCCATGGCGGCACGCGTTGCCAACAAGATCGGCCTGCAGGCAAACCCGCAAAACTTTCTGCTGATGCACGCGATGGGCCCGAACGTGGCCGGCGTCATTGGTTCTGCAGTCGCCGCAGGCGTCCTCCTCGCCATCGTCGGTTAAACCTCGATACAAAGGACCTGCCGCCCTAATTCCTCCAAATCTTCAGGCTTGTGCTGCTAACTCTTAATGCAGCATTCGTAATCAGAAAAGCAGACACTCAGATATCAAAGACCAGCGTCCGCTAACGACTGTCAGCTCAACCGGTAACAACGACAGCTGAATCGGATTAAGCCCCCTTCGGCGAGGCCTGTTCGGAGGGCCGGCCGTAAGGCCACTCCCAGCTGGTGATTTCATCCTGGTCCTTGCCGTGCTCATGAGCGTAGGTCAGTGCCTCGATGATCCGGTTCTTCATGCGCTCCTTGACATGTCCCGCCGCGGCGCCCAGTTTCGGTACCCGGTTAATAACGTCTATCACCAGGTTGAAACGGTCAACCTGGTTGTTGATTGCCAGTTCCAGCGGGGTATTGATATTGCCTCGTTCCTTGTAGCCACGCACGTGGATGCGCTCCTGCTGGCTGCGCCTGTACACCAGTTTGTGTATCAGCCAGGGATAGCCGTGAAAATTGAAGATCACGGGCTTATCCGGAGTAAACAGTGAATCAAAGTCGCGATTCGACAGCCCGTGCGGATGCTCTTCCTCGGACATCAGTTTGAACAGGTCGACGACATTGACAAAGCGGACCTTGAGTTCGGGAAATTCGTCACGCAGCATAGCAGTTGCGGCCAGCGATTCGAGGGTCGGAATATCGCCGCAACAGGCCATGACAACATCGGGACTGCTGATCTTTTGCTCAACGTCATCGTTGCTGGCCCAGTCCCAGATACCGATACCCTTGGTACAGTGGATGATCGCCTCGTCCATGGTCAGGTACTGCAGGTGTTGCTGCTTGTCGGAAATGATGACATTGATGTAATCCACGCTGCGGAAGCAGTGATCGGCCACCGATAGCAGGCAATTGGCGTCCGGCGGAAAATAAACCCGCACCACGTCCGGGCTCTTGTTGGTGACGAGGTCGACATAACCCGGGTCCTGGTGGCTAAAGCCATTGTGGTCCTGGCGCCAAACCAGCGAGGATAGCAGAATGTTAAGCGAGGATACCGAACGCCGCCAGGGAACATGATTGCGACAAATATCAAGCCACTTGGCGTGCTGGTTGAACATCGAATCGACGACGTGGGCAAACGCTTCGTAGGTATGGAACAGTCCATGGCGACCGGTGAGCAGGTAGCCTTCGAGCCAACCCTGCAGCGTGTGCTCGCTCAGCATTTCCATGACGCGGCCGTCGCGTGCCAGCTCGGTGCCGCCCTCGTCCTCGGGGTAAAGATCTGCCATCCAGACCTTGCGCGTGACCTGGTAGGCATCCTGCAATCGATTGGACGCGGTTTCATCGGGTCCCATCAGGCGGAAATTATCGGGATTGTTGCGGAATATTTCCCGCACCATCAGCCCCAGAGCCCGGGTGTTTTCGAAGCGGGCGGTGCCGGGGCGTTCCATGTCGATCGCGAATGACCGGAAATCGGGCAGTTTAAGGACCTTGCGCAGGAGTCCACCGTTGGCATGGGGATTGGCGCTCATGCGACGCTCACCGCGGGGTGCAAGCGCCTTGAGTTCGGTGATCAACGCGCCGCTGTCATCGAAAAGATCTTCTGGCTGGTAACGCCGCATCCAGTCTTCCAGGCTTTGCAGATGTTCGGGATTGGTATGCATGCCACCCATCGGCACCTGGTGAGCTCTCCAGGAACCCTCCACACGGTTGCCGTCGACTTCCTGTGGTCCGGTCCAGCCTTTCGGGGTTCTCAGCACGACCATCGGCCAGCGCGGGCGTTCGGCGATGCCCGATGCTCGCTGGGTTTGCTGAATCTCGCGAATCTGCTGCAGGCAGCTCTCCATCACGGTCGCCATTTGACGATGGACTGCGGCGGGATCGCTGCCTTCGACGAAAAAGGGCGTATATCCATAGCCACGAAACAGCTGCTCGAGCTCCTCGGAAGAGATACGTGCGAGTATGGTCGGATTGGCGATCTTGTAGCCGTTCAGGTTCAACACCGGCAATACCGCACCGTCACGGATTGGGTTGAGGAACTTGTTTGAATGCCATGCGGTGGCAAGCGGGCCGGTTTCAGCTTCGCCGTCACCGACGACACAGGTCACGATCAGATCGGGATTGTCGAGTACCGCACCGTATGCATGTGACAGGCTGTAACCGAGTTCACCACCCTCGTGAATCGAACCCGGTGTTTCCGGCGTTACGTGACTGCCGATGTACCCCGGAAACGAAAACTGTTTGAAAAAGCGTCGCATGCCCTCGACGTCTTCGCTCTTGTCCGGGTATATCTCGGAGTAGGTTCCCTCGAGGTAAACCGGACCCAGTACACCGGGCGCTCCGTGGCCGGGGCCGGCCATGAAAACCATGTCGAGATCATACTTGTTGATCAATCGATTGCAGTGGACGTAGACGAAACTCAGGGCCGGAGATGCTCCCCAGTGACCGAGCAGACGGTGCTTGACGTGTTCCTTTTTCAGCGGTTCGCGCAGCAACGGGTTTGCCTGCAGGTAGATCATGCCAACCGCGAGGTAATTGCAGGCGCGCCAGTAAGCATCAATCAGCCGCAGTTGGTCGTCGCTGAGGGTGTGTTCTGAGTTTACGGTGCTGATCGCGTCCATAGTTTCTGTCCCGGGTGTAAAGATTCAAAGAGTATATTCTGGCGTTAATCCCCGATATCCCGGAGTCGATAATTCAGATACTCATTAACGAGGATAAATCCTAATTGAAGCAGCCACGATTGACTATTTACTGACAATCTTCGGTGCACGATGCACCATTATGGAACCCCATTGTGACAAATCAATGTCGAGCCTTCGCATATATCCGCGCTTGCTGCGGAGCTTTTTTTGGAAAAGTTTAATTATAATCCGGGTTTTACCCGGCATCTTCTTCCCGTGTCAATTCTGTCACAGCTTAATACTGAGACCCGCGTCGGCCAGCTACCGGAACATTTCTAACATGCTGGTGCCCCGGGTTTGCATTGATCGCTTGAAGTTAACCAGCCGAAGCCTGACAGCCTTCGGCCCGATCCCTGGCATGCTGAAATAAGCGACAGCTTATCGTTGTTTAGTCTGATCGTATTGCCCATGATCTTTGTCATAAACTGGTTAGCCCCGGATTTTTTGCTTAGCCCGGGGCAAGCATAGCAAACAGCATCAACGTGATATTCGGAAATGACGGATATCCGGCATTTTCGGTTGCAGTCGCTGCGCCTGGAGACGAGGATGGCACCGTTTCCTGCGAAATAGCGGGGCAGCCTGCGAATTCGGATAATGCTGACCTGGATCATTTTCAGCTATGCTGGCAGACTCTAAAATTCGAGTCTTGCAGCAATATAGAGCTATCGCGATGGGACGTTTTCTTGTTACCGGCATCACCTTCGGCGTCTTCATGACCGAGGCGATTATTCATTACAATATGGGAAAGGCCAAAGGTGCTAAGGATTTCAAGATGAAATTGCCGCCACCGAAGGAGTTGGCGAAAATTGCCGCTGTCACCGGCGCCTTCGCGCTCGCAAGCGGTATGATTATCGGCTCGTTGCAGCGCAATCCGGGATCCAGGAAGTAATTAGAGACGGGCAAGGGATGGATTCGATGCCCATGGATTCGTTTCGAAACGATAAATCCCGCCACCTGGCTAACACCGGTTAAATATCCATGGCCAGTGTCCATATCAAAAGATCGCATCAGCTGGAACATGACCGAGTCCACCAGGAGGTCGAACAACTGGCGGACAAGCTTGCTTCGGAATTGTCCGCGAGCTATAGCTGGAAAGGCGAGCGCCTGGAGTTCAAGCGCAGTGGTGCAAACGGTTTCATCGAAATCGGCGACCACGAGCTCGAAATCGAAATCAAACTGGGGATGTTGCTGACGCCGCTGAAATCGACGATCGAAACCAAAATCAACGATTACCTCGACAAGGCGCTGGGCTAGTTTTCGTCTTTAAACGATTCGTACTGGCTGCGTACAAATTCCTTATCGTACTTGCGTTCCAGCCGGCGTACGGTGAAATGGGCCCGCGCCATGTGCTGAAAGTGTTGCATGAAAATCGTGTTGATTGCCGCCGCACTGACGGCGCCGACGATCGGCATGATTTGTAGCGCGGTGCGTTGTGATACCACGATACCGAAGCGGCTGGCGACCCCATGCGCCATATTCAATAACACCGGCGCGGCATCGGTTGCGAGGCCATGCTGCGCGATATGCGAGGTGACCGACGACATGTATCCCGACAACGCCAGGCGTACGCCGTAATACCCGGTTTCGGCGGCATCGTCGATTTCGCTTCGACCGCCAAACGCAAAAACCTGTACGCAGGCCATCCGGGTTTCGAGCATATCGATATCTTCGCCCTGGTCGCGGGCAATTTCGGCGATTCCGCGTAGCATCAGCGTCGTGGTCACCGGTAATTCAACGATGATTCCGGGTAATCCGAACAGCCCGCCGAGCCCGCCTGACCCGGCCACCAGCGCCTTGTAGTAGGTTTCGTGCGCACTCACCTCGTGGTGACGTCGCATGGTCGTCACCGCCGTGTCCAGTGCCTTGACGATCGCCTTTTCGGCGGTATCGTGGATCGACTTGTACCATTTCTTGGGCAACATGTGCGCCGCAATTTCGATGGGGGTACCCACGACGTTGGAAATACGGGCCGCCAGACTCGGGTGCTCAAGGGTTTCGAAGGCCTGGCGTAAAATTTCCAGATCCTGCTCTTCCAGCGCCATGGGTAAATTTCCGATCCGGGCCGTTTTACCTGTTTTTGCTTTCGCTTGAGCCATTTTTACAGTTTATGCCGGGTTCGTCGGGATCAATATGATCTTGATCATGATCAAGAAGTATAATGGATTTGTGATATATTTTGGCGATATCAAATCAGAAGACTCGCCCACATGGCACGTATTAGCAATTTAGGTAAAGGCATTGGCATTGGCATCGGGATTGCGATCCTGGTGCCGGTGGCGGTTGCGACGCTCGCGCCGGTTTTGAAGCCGATTGTGCGGCAGGGATTGAAATCGGGCATCCGCGCGATCGAGCGAGGTCGCGAAGCCTGGGCCGAATCCGTCGAGGTGGTCGAAGACCTGGTCGCTGAAACCCAGGGCGAAATGCGCGCCGCGGCCGAAGAAGCCGGCAGTGACGAGGCCGCGCAACCAGATGCCGGGGCAGATACCGGCGCACAGACCGAAGATTCGGCAAAAGTTACGAGCATTGTCAACGAATGAGTTACCGATTCACGGTTCCCCACTCGCTTCCGGAGCGAACCCGAATTCGCTGGGCTGGCGATAAAACCGAACGCGCTGCCATTCACGATCTCGCGGTGCGAATCGAATCTCTGGCCGGCGTCACGCGGTCGGAACCACGTCTGGCGACCGGCAGCATCATTATCGAGCACGATGGTATCGATTGGGAAAGCCTGGAAATTCGATTGCACCGGGAGTTGGCGATCGAAATTCAACCCGCGGTACCTGCCCGGGCCAGAACCGGCCTCGAGACTTTCAACGACAATGTGAATCGGCTCGACGACAGGCTTGGCAAAATCAACCTCGATTTGAATTCGATGTCGTTCCTGTTTTTGATGCTGATGGCGGTTGCGCAGGCCGTGCAGGGCCGGGTGGGCGCATCCTCGGTCTCCTTCCTGTGGTACGCGATATCGCTGGCCGCCCGAATGCGTGCGAACAGCGGCGATAATCGAAGCGAAGAGCTTACGCCGACTTGAGCGCCTCGAGCTTGCTCAGGTTCTCCCATGGCAGATCGAGATCCCCCCTGCCCATGTGGCCGTAAACCGCCAAATCCTGAAAAAAGACCTGACGCTCGGACGGTAGCTGCTGTAACCGCATGTCACGCGCGATGATGCCCGGACGCAAATCGAAAATCTGCTGCACACGGCGCATGATTTCCTGATCCTCGAGTTTGTCTTTGCCAAAACCCCGCACGCGGATGCTAAGCGGTTGCGCCTGTTCGACACTATAGCTGAGCTGGACTTCGCATTCGGGGGCGAAACCGGCCGCGACCACGTGCTTGGCCACGTCGCGCGCGGCATAGCTACCGATGCGATCGATTCTGATCGGGTCCTTGCCGCTAAGCGCGGCCGCGCTTTGGCGCGCAAATTCGCCATAGGTATCCATGCCGGTCTTGCGTCCGGTCATGCCGGAGTGCGCCACTGGGCCGCCGCCAACCATGATGCCCTTGGGGTTGATCACCACGCGCCCAAGATCGAACTCGAGTTCCGGAGCGGTGGCTTCGAGTACTGGCTCGACCACATGCTGTATCAGGTCGTCGCGTAGCTGTGCCGGCGTCGGTGCATCCCTGGTTTGCTGGGTCGCGAGAAAATTGATCGACTGGATACTGACCGGACGATTGTCGCGAAAGCCGATCGCGACCTGGACCTGGCAATCGGGAGTCAGGTACGGCAACTGTCCGTCGAGACGTTGCCGGTTAGTGCCTCGCGCCAGCGCGTTGGCGAGCACGATCGGTAACGGCATCAGTGACTCGGTTTGATCGCAGGCATAACCAAACTGCGTAACCTGGTTGCTCGCGGTAATCGCACCCGCGGCCGTATCATCGAGTTCCTGCAGGTCGTATCGCGGCAGCGCGTAGGACAAAAACGGCGCCTGGCTCAGCATCACCGAGCAGTCTTCGGCGTTGAAATCGCCTCTGGTGTATCCGACCTCAGCGACGACATCGCGCACGATGCCGGCATTATCGATATTCGCGTTGCTGTCGATGCGCGTGGCCAGGAAAATTACCCCGCTCGATACCGCGCACTCGGCTACCAGGCGCGAGGTGGGGTCCTGTTTCAGATAGCGGTCGAGCAGAGCATCGCTGATCAGGTCGCAAAGCTTGTCGGGATGCCCTGGCGTTACTGATTCCGAGGTAAATACGAAATCGCTATGTGTCTTCTGATTCATGATTCGTTTCTTCCACCTGGTTAGGATTGGTGATTTGGGCGCGGCGAATGCGCAATTCCTTGTAGAGTTCGTTCGCCAGCATCGGGCCTGTCGCGCCTGCGCCGACGACCAGCAGATCGCGCCAGCCCATCGGAGTATTACCCATGACCCGGCGCACAGCCGGCACCGCGAAGGTTGCGACCTGCAGTAGCGCGGTGCCGACGAGCGCTTTCTCGAGGGCCGGGTTGCGCGGTCGCTCGCGGCCAGAATAAATACTCCGGGTTTCCGAACGACAGGCATAGGAATGTACCAATTCGGCCAGGGTCAGAGTTTGAAACGCGAGTGTCGACCCCAGTCCCGGACCGCCGTTGCGACGCCCGAAAAAATAGGCCGCGAGGGTTCCGACGGAAATGAATCCGGATTCTATCGCCATGATCACGAGGCGTTCACGGGAAATGAGCGGGGCATCGGACGGCCGCGGCTGTTGCTTCATGACGTCGTCGCTGGGAGGTTCGAACGATAACGCCAACCCCGGAAATATATCGGTTACCAGGTTGATCCACAGTAGCTGCATCGGGTTCATCAGCGATCCCATGCCGCCGGCGATGCCGACGAGCATGACCTCAATCTCGCTGAAATTGGCGGACAACATGTAGTGGATCATCTTGCGGATGTTGGAATAAATCGTGCGTCCCTGGCGCACCGCGAGGCGCATCGTGCGCAGGTTATCGTCCTTGATCACGACGTCTGCCACCGAGCGTGCGATATCGGTGCCGCCCTTGCCCATCGCTACGCCGATATCGGCCGCCTTCAGCGCCGGGCCGTCGTTGATACCGTCGCCGGTCATCGCGATAACTTCTCCGGCCTGCTGCAGCGCCTGTACGATTTCCAGTTTATGCGCCGGGCTGACCCGGGAAAAAACGTCGGTGCGCTTGACCAGACCCGATAACAGCTCGGGATCGACCTTGTCGAGATTGCTCGAATCGAGGATTTCGACACTGCCATCATCTGCCAGCCCGAGCTCGTTGGCGATGGCAAAGGCGGTGGCGCTCTGGTCGCCGGTAATCATGAGGGTCTTGATCCCGGCCTGATGAAAATCGGCCATCAGCTCGCGCATTCCCGGACGCAGCGGGTCCTGCAGGCCGATCAGGCCTACCCAGGTCAGGTTCTCGGCGTCGCGGGCACTGTCAGTGTCGATATTGCCGTAGGCCACCGCCAGAACCCGCAGTGCATTTTCGGCCATGGTTTCGTTGGCGGCGAGGACTTCATCCTGCATTGACTGGTCGAGCGCTGCGACCCCATCCGCGGTGACGACCGAATCGCAGCGCTCCAGCACCTCGGCCGGTCGTCCCTTGACCGCTATCAGCAAGCCTTGCCCGGTCTCGTGTATCGTGCTCATCAATGGCCTGCCTTCGGCTCTTTCGCGGGTTTCGAGACGCGGGAATTCGCTCCGCAGCGCGGCAACGTCGACCAGGTTTGTCTGCGCCAGCTCCAGCAGCGCGATCTCGGTGGGCGAGCCGGTCAGCACCTCCTGCTCTAAATCGGCGTCGCTACACAACGCGATGATTTTCAGCATTTGTTGCCATGCCCCGGAATTTATGTCGAGATCCGATTGTTCGACATTGTGCAAACTGGCCTGGTCGGTCAGCATCGTCTTGCCGGGCTGCTGCACGGCGACCACGCTCATGTGATTGCGGGTCAGGGTACCGGTCTTGTCCAGGCACAGGTATTTCAGCGAGCCGAGCGTCTCGACCGCCTCGATCTTGCGCACGGCGACGTCGCGCTTGTTCATGTCGCGGATGCCCATCGCCAGCGTGGTCGTCGCCACTGCCGGCAAGCCTTCCGGAACCGCGGCGACCGCGAGCGAAATTGCCGTATTGAGCATTTCGAGCCGAGGCTGTCCGCGCAGGATGCCGATGACGAAAATACCGGCGCAGATTGCGCCGCTGAGTATGCCCAGCTGCGTACCCAGCTGCTGCAGCTGCCGCTCCAGCGGCGTTTCCGGCGGACGTGTCGTCTCGACCAGCGCCTGGATCTTCCCCAGCTCGGTCGAGCTGCCGGTTTCGACCACCAGCGCATGCGCGTTACCGCCGGTGACGACGGTGCCCATGTGCAGCATATTCGAGCGGTTGCTCAAGGGTATGTCGGGGGTAATCGAATCAGAGGGTCGTTTGTCGACCGGTAAGCTTTCCCCGGTTAGCGCCGATTCGTCGACGCTTAGCCTGCGCGCACTCAGCAAGCGCGCATCGGCGGCGACCTGGCTGCCGGGCGCCAGTAACAGCACGTCACCCGGCACGACATTTTCGACCTCGACCGACCCGACGCCGCCATCGCGCAGCACGCTGGCGTGCTTTGGCGCCATCGAGTCGAGCGACGCGATGGTACGCTCGGCCTGGCGTTCGGTATAGAAGCCTATGCCGGCATTGATCATGACCACGCTGAGAATGACCGCGGCATCGATGCGTCCCCCGGTCAGCAGGGCGACAACCGCCGACACGCCCAACATGGCTACCGGCAGACTCTTGAATTGTTCCAGAAAGATGATCAGCTCGCTGCGCTTTTCCTGCTCGCCAAGCGAGTTCGGGCCGAATTTTTCCAGCCGCTCCAGAACATCGCCTACGGTCAGGCCCATATTCGGATCGGATTGCAGCTGTTCGAGTACCTCGGCCAGGGCCAGCGCATGCCAGCGATGACCTGAATCAGGTCTTTTCACGAGCGAGGATGGCTTGGTCCTGAATTTGAGTCGTTCGCTGAGTGGATTGGCGCCGTTAATCCCGGGCGCCGGTTGTGCCTCGACGATCTCCGGCAGAATCGAAGCGAGCGCCCGATCGATATCGACGATTATTTGTTCGGCCGGTATCGCACTATCGTAATGCAATAAAACGCCTGCGGTACGCTCGTTTACGCGGATCGAATCGACGCTGCCGAGTGTGGCAAGTGCCTCTTCGATGCGCTGCCCGACGCCACGAGAACGGTACAGGCTGGGCGCGCGAAAGCGCAGACGTCCCGCTACCTCGTGATGTTGAACTTGAATACGCACGCTGTCCTGCCGATGTTATTTTTCGATGCCATATGTTGTCCGAGCGAAACCAGCATCATTTCAGCAATGGATACGCTTTTCCTTGATCCCAATCATGCGC
>JARFPR010000241.1 GCA_029288195.1 Gammaproteobacteria bacterium
GTGGCCTGGGAGCTGGGTGGAGCCATCATTCTCGGAATCGCAATCGGCCTGCCGGCAGCTTACCTGACCGGTCGCATCAAGGCAGGCAAGCCAATGCTGGTCGAAGCACTCGGTATCGTTTTCCTGTGCGGCGGCATTGCGCTGTGGTTGAACGTTTCTTTTCTGATTGCGGCCATCGTCATGGGCGCCGTGATCGCCAACCTGGCACGTCATCACGACTACCCGTTCCATGCGATTGAAGACATCGAGTCCTTGTTCATGATCATTTTTTTCGTGCTTGCCGGGGCTTCGCTGGACCTGGGTGCACTTAGCGTCATCGGCATCATCGGCGGGGTTTACATTCTGTGCCGTGCGCTGGGCAAGTACCTGGGCGCCTGGATCGGCGGATTTTTAAGTAAGTCAGGACAGGACTATCAACTGTGGATGGGTGTCGCGCTGTTGCCCCAGGCCGGCGTAGCGATCGGTATGGCGTTGGTAGCGTCGAACCAGTTTCCCGAGTATCGACAGATCATGCTGCCAATCGTAATCGCTTCGACCGTGGTGTTCGAGATCATTGGCCCGGTATTCACGGGCCTTGCAATCAAGCAATCAAATCGGCAATAGTACTTTTAAGGTAGAATTACTCTGAATCAACCAGGTCGATCAGTGCCTGGAGCGCTTCAACCAATGTCGCTTCGCGGACGGCGTCTCGATCACCGCTGAACTGGAACCGCCTGGCAATGTTCTGCCCAGCTGAAGCGACCGCTATCCAGACGGTACCGACCGGCTTGTCGTCGCTACCACCAGCAGGACCAGCAACGCCGGTAACCGCGACCGAGAAATCGGCATAACTATGATCGAGCGCACCCGTTGCCATCGCCACTGCAACCGGTTCGCTAACGGCACCATAGTCCTCGATGACTGAAGACGAGACTGCCAGCATTTCGTTTTTTGCCTGGTTGCTGTAGGTAACAAAACCACGCTCGAACCAGTCCGAGCTACCGGCCAGGTCGGTCAGGGTCTTGGCGATCAGTCCACCGGTACAGGATTCCGCCGTGCACAGCTTTTGCTTTTGCTCTAGCAACCGCGTGGCCAGCTGCCGCACTAATGCTTTGCTGTCTTTACCCATGCCGGCATTATAACCTAAGGTGAAATTCTTGACCTGCATCAACTGCTGACTGCTTCGCATGGTTTATCGGCGGAGCAGTGATATAATACCGCCAAATTTAAATAACATAACTACCGACATGAATGAATCCATAAACCCCGACTCAAGCCCCGAACCGGAAGCTGAAGATAATTCAAGAATCGAAATCCAGTCGTTGGAAGACAGCAGTATCGCCCAGCATGAAATAGAGCGCATGGACGTTATCCGCAGGTTTGAAAACGGCATGTATCCCTACGAGGACAGGATTAAGAAATCGGAATACGAGCGGGAAAAGGCCTTGCTGCAGGTCGAGTTACTCAAGGTGCAGCGCTGGGTGAAGGAGTCCGGCAAGAAGATCGTGGTTCTGTTTGAAGGCCGGGACGCCGCCGGCAAGGGTGGTGCAATCAAGCGTTTCATGGAGCACCTTAACCCTCGTGGCGCGAGGGTCGTCGCCCTGGAAAAACCAACCGCAGCCGAGCAAACGCAATGGTACTTTCAGCGCTATTTCAAACATCTGCCTTCCGCCGGCGAAATCGTACTGCTCGACCGCTCCTGGTATAACCGCGCCGGGGTCGAGCGCGTCATGGGGTTTTGTGACCCGACCGCTTATCTCGAGTTCATGCGTCAGTGCCCCGAGATCGAGCGCATGCTGGTCCGCTCCGGCATCCTGTTGTATAAATACTGGTTTTCGGTAACCCAGGACGAACAGCGCAAACGCTTTGAATCACGTAAAAGCGACCCGCTCAAGCAATGGAAATTATCACCCATCGACCAGGCGTCGATCGACAAGTGGGACGACTATACCGAGGCCAAGGAAGCGATGTTCTTCTACACCGATACCGCCGATGCACCATGGACGATCGTTAAGTCCGATGACAAGAAACGCGCCCGTCTGAACTGCATGCGCCATTTCCTGTCGACTTTAAATTACGATGACAAGGACTTCGACTCAGTTGGCGTGCCCGATCCGTTTATCGTCACCTCCAGTGATCATGCCATTGCCCGCAGCGAACACATTCTCGGCGCAAGCCTTCACCCGGAGCAGCGACGCTCCAAAAATAAGCCCGCTTAACCCCAAACTCATTTTATAGAATGAGTCGGCACTAGCTGCGGTAACGGCTTCGTTCGTCGGTTCAGATCCATTATCTCGCCTGAAACGTATAGATATGAACCATGACGAATATGCGTAATTTGATCGAAAACCATGAAATCAGAACAACCATCATCGGTAGCCACTCTGCTACCTCGTTCCCTGGCTGCGGTATGCGTTATCCTGTTTTTATCCGGCTGTAGCCTGTTGGGTATTCGTAGTGCCGAAGAGGCGAATTACTCCGTTCTCGAGAATCAGGATCAGTTTGAGG
>JARFPR010000037.1 GCA_029288195.1 Gammaproteobacteria bacterium
GGCAGCGTCAGATGTGTATAAGAGACAGGGATTCCGGCTCGGGGCCGGAATGACGGGTGGCTAGCTGGCCTGCATCCCGCGGCAGCAGCAGGATGACTTGATTTCGATATCGGACTGCCGCATCAATTCATCGAGACGCGGTTTGATGGCTGCGGCCTCCTCCAGGCGCCCGAGGCGGATCAGGCATTCGTGGTAACCGTGCAGGCCCCAGATATTGTCGGGATGCTGGTCACAACGCGGTAGTCGATTATGGATACCAAGGTCATCTTCGTAATGAAGCAATGCTTCGTCGACCCGACCCTGCTCAAGCAACAGTGCACCGAGCGCATGACGGGGTGGGTGCATCCAGGGCCAGGGCTCCGAGTACTCGAGGTGATCGCACAACACGGTCGCTTCACGTAAATAGCGAAATCCGAGTTCGTGATTGCCGGCATGGTACTCGACTTCACCATTCATCATCGCCTGCGCGACCGCCAGAATGTCGCGGCTCGGATTATTAGCCATGACATGCCATTCAGGAACCTGTCGATAGAGCTTATAAAACTGCTGTTGGTAGTCCCGGCCCGTTTCCAGGTCACCCAGGGCTGCGTGAGCGATTGCCTTGGCGTACACCAGAAAAATCGTTGTAATCGGCACCTCTTCGGGCTTATAGGGCATATCTTCATCACAAATTTGCTGCCAGCGTCCGAAACGCACCAGTACGTGGGCACGCCCGGCGTAGTAGCCGTCCAGGGTAGAAGCCAGGTACCACTTGTCCCCCAGGTTTCTTTTGTCACGAACCAGGTCGCAAATGTTGTCAGCGCTTTCCAGAGCCTTGTGATATTGACCCAGAAACATCGAGGCCCAGATGTTGAAATCGTGGTTGTGCACCACCGAGATCATGTAAAACTCTTCTCTGCCGCGCAGCTCGACATATTTCCTGTCGACCTTGATCGCGCGGCGATTGGCGTCGGCGGCATCCTGCCAATGTCCGCAAAGGCTATCGATATGACTCGCCATGTGAACCAGGTGTCCGGCCTCGGGACATAGATTGCGTAGTTGATTCGCGCAGGCCAGGGCTTTTTCGGGGGTCGGCGACATTTCGTAAACGTGAATATAAAAATGCAGAATGCCGGGATGCGGCTCGAGCCCGTCGCGTTCGACGATCTGCAGGCCATGTTCGAGAATAGCGATCGCTTCTTCGGTACAGGCATCTGTCGCCGGGACGCCGTGCTGCAGATCCCACAGCTTCCAGGGTGTCAGGTTCATGACTGCCTCGGCGCAGAGGCAGACTACATCCAGGTCCTCGTCAAATTCATCGTGCACCCGGCGCATCGCATCCGCGTAATCCTGGGTCCAGTTATCCAGCTCGGCAAAGTCCTTCGCATGTGCGGCAGGATGCTTGGCACAGAGCGCGTCGATCAGCGCCCGCTCGACCGGGCTTGTAGCTTGCTTTAGCAGGAAGGCCCTGGACGCGTATTCATGGCAGCGGGCAATTGCTCGATCACGCTCCTTTAAGCCGTACCAGGCCCAGGGCTTGTTGTAGAATGGGCCCTCGGCATAAGCGATACCCCAGTAACCCATTGCACACTCCGGGTCGAGCTCAACGACCTTCTCGAAACAGCGCACAGCTTCTTCCTGGTTAAAGCCATAGCACCAGATCAGGCCGCGTACAAACCACGAGTTTGCCTCGGCCACCGTGGTGGTTATCGTGCGTTTATATTTTCCGAGATCGAAGTATTCGCCCATAGGGTAAGTCTAGTAAAAACACAGGTATTATATTGATTTCGTTACCGGGTCGAATTGATGAAAGTCACAAGCCCGTTTTTTAATTATCATCCCGGTTACGCCACGATATGCGACAATCCGGCGGATTACAATTATGATTTAAGCGATTAAAGCGGGAGGACTACAGAGTGCCAGATCTAAGTTATTTAACCCGGTTGAATCCGGATCGCTTTGAGCCGGGTCCCGCTCAGAAAACCATGAAAGCGGTGGTGACTACCGGCAATGGTGATTATGACCGGCTCGAGTATCGTGATGTGCCGATTCCGGTTGCGGGTCCTGGCGAGCTGTTGCTGAAGGTACTTGCCGCCGGGGTTAACAATACCGAGATCAATACCCGACTGGGTTGGTACTCATCTTCGGTCACTAGCGGTACCGAGCAATTCGCTAGCAGCGATGATGACAAGGGTCAGCTCGCTGACGGCGGCTGGAATGCCGGCACACCCTTTCCATTCATCCAGGGCACGGATTGCTGTGGTGAGGTGGTAGATCAGGCTGGCGATGTCGATTCTTCGTGGTCAGGGCAACGCGTTCTGGTGCGGGCCTGCATGCGCCTGAATGGATTCGACTCGCTCGAAAATATCTGGATGGCCTCCGATTTTGACGGTGCCTTTGCGCAGTATGTCAGGGTGCCGGCGAGCGAGGTTTTCAGGGTCGACTGTGACTGGAGCGATGTCGAGCTCGCGACTATTCCCTGCGCCTATGGAACCGCTGAAAACATGGTCCATCGTGCCGGCGTTGGTGCGAGCGATCGCGTGCTGGTGAC
>JARFPR010000341.1 GCA_029288195.1 Gammaproteobacteria bacterium
CACTCGGAAACTTTAAGGTGCGCAAATGCGCCTCACGGTTCGCAAACTGAACAAAACAGATAACGCCCGCGCAGGTGGCTAGTCATTACAAATGTTACTCTTCCTGCTTTCGACTTCGGCATGCATGGCATTCAACGGCGATTGCGTCGATCTGACCCGTTGCTTCTTCGTAATACCATTTTTGATCCCTGGCTTTCCAGATTTCGTTTTTACCACATTGCCGACAGGTGAATGGCTGATCAACATAATACTCGGGCAATGATCCGTAGGTATTTATATGATCGAGTTTACTTACATCTGCCGGAATAGCTGACGGGTGAGTTTTTCTCTGCAGTGGGTGCAGGTTCAATACCCGCTCAGCTTCGAGCAACTCTTTGGCGCTGGGATTCCGCCCTGTGTTTAGTTTCTTTTCCACCAAGTATTTATCCAGAAGCTTCGCATCAATCGGCGCCAGGTACAGAGGGTGAAAGCGGTACCTTGCCAGGGCCCTGATTAACGCGGTTGTCGTACTTAATTCTGGCCTGGCATCTCAACCAGTTCGGATACCTCAAGTGATCCGCCGATATCCAGGAAAGGGCAAGCTTTTGCAATCGTCAGTGCCGCTTCCATAGAATCTGCTTGAATTATAGTGTAACCGGACATTTTCGTTGCGCCCCCGGTGGTTACAGTACCGTCAGCATTGACTGTGCTCGTATCCTTAAGCGGATTGGCGGGACTAACCGCTGAGTCGCCCAACGAAGATAACCACGCCATATATTTCGAAAAATGCTGCTTGCCCTCCTCGGGGCTGGATGGCTGGTCGCCACCCAGATAAACAATGAGGTATTGCGTCATTTACAATTCTCCTTTTTCATTTATTGTCTACGGGTAAATCCGCATCACATTTTTTACAATCCAGCTTATAACCTAACATGGATTCCCTGCCAGGCTCTGATTCAACCCAGGGTCTGCTGACCAGTGGGGGGTTGTTTCGGACATGTTGATTGTGCCCACATGCCAACTCCGCAACCCACTGGTTCTCTTCATCCTTGTGGTATCCAACAATAGAGTGCTTCATGGTCTTCTACCACTCACATGCCAGTCCGACCCTGGTCTGTTGCTGTCGCATATCCTGGTTAAATAAGACATTACAGGATTAGTTAATAATCACCGCCGTACCACTGACGCTTACCATCAGCATGCCACCTTTGGCGCCGACGGTTTCATAATCAATATCAATTCCAACAATTGCATTCGCACCTAGTTCCGCAGCCTGCTCTGACATTTCCTCGAACGCTATGGTCCTTGCCTTGCTTAGTTCGCGTTCGTAGGCTGCCGACCGCCCTCCGACAATGTCGCGAATACTGGCAAAAAAATCCTTGAAAATATTTGCGCCTAGAATAGCCTCCCCTGTTACTACTCCGTGGTAGCTTGAGATGTTCTTTCCCTGAATACTGGGTGTAGTTGACTGGATCATGTTATGTCTCCGCTGAAATTGTTTTTTAAAATGGTACCTAACCCCAGGACCCGACAATAATTTTCAGATGTTACCGGGTAATTTATTGACCGCGTTTTCAAGTTGATCCAGTGCCGCTTTCAAAACACTTCGAGGGCAGGCAATATTTAATCTGGCGAATCCTGCACCTTCCCGCCCAAACCAGTGCCCGGGGTTTAAGGCCATGCGCGCGTCGTGCACCAGAAAAGCCTCGAGCTGTTTCACTTCGAGATTCAATTCTCTAAAGTCCAGCCATATCAGGTAGGTGCCTTCGGGCTCGATGAGCTTTACTCGACGTATCTTCTGTTGCAGAAAGCTTCTGAGCATCTCGATATTTCCCGCCAGGTATTCGGTCACCTGGTTAAGCCAGGGTTCGCCATTCGTATAGGCTGCTACCATGGCCGCATTGGTGAAAACGTTGTTTTTATTAACTTCAAATCGGTTGTACCAGTCTTTGCAAAGGCTGCGCTTGTCATCATTTTCGATAACGATCATGGAATTAGATACGCCAGCCAGGTTAAACGACTTGATTGGTGAAATGCAGCTGGCGCAATTAAGCGCAGCGCCGGTCGATACGCTTGCCAATGGTATGTAGTTGTTGTCGAAAGTAATGTCACCGTGAATCTCGTCGGCGATAATAAACACG
>JARFPR010000061.1 GCA_029288195.1 Gammaproteobacteria bacterium
ATGCGGCGGGCCGGCCGAGCGCGAAACCGATACCTTCGATACCTTTATGGAATCGTCGTGGTACCAGGAGCGCTTTTGCTGTCCGGACCAGAACGAGGCGATGCTGGACGCTCGCGCCGGTTACTGGAGCCCGGTAGACCTGTATATCGGTGGCATCGAGCATGCCATCCTGCATTTACTCTATGCCCGCTTCTATCACAAGCTGATGCGTGATGAGGGCCTGATCGAGTCCAGCGAACCCTTTAATCGCCTGTTGACCCAGGGCATGGTGCTGAAAGACGGTAGCAAAATGTCGAAGTCGAAGGGCAATACCATCGATCCGCAGGACCTGATCGACCGTTACGGGGCCGACACGGTGCGCCTGTTCATCATGTTTGCATCCCCCCCGGAGCAATCACTGGACTGGTCAGATACCGGTGTCGAAGGTGCCTATCGATTTCTCAAGCGGTTGTGGACGGCGGTGCAGGAGCATGTCGCGGATGACATCGAGGGAGTTTCATTCGATAAGCAATCGCTTAATGATGATCAAAAGGCGATGCGCTTCAAGCTGCACGAAACCATCAACAAGGTTAGCGATGATTTCGATCGTCGCCTGACCTTCAACACCGCAATCGCTGCAAATATGGAACTGCTCAATAGCGTAACCCGGTTCGAGGATGATTCGGTCCCGGGCAGGGCAATCCGCCAGGAAGTGTTTGATAGCATGGTGTTGATGTTGGCACCCATTATTCCGCATATCTGCCACCGCCTGTGGCAGGATTTGGGTCATGACAGCCTGATAATCGATCATCGTTGGCCCGAAGTCGATGCAGCTGCACTGGTTCAGGACAGCATCGAAATGGTGATCCAGGTAAACGGCAAGCTCAGAGGCAAGATGCAGGTGGGCGTCGATGCCGAGCGCGATGTCTGCGAGGCTACCGCCATGGAAAATGACCAGGTGCTGCGCTTCATCGGCGATAATCCGGTCAAGAAAGTCATCGTGGTCCCGGGGAAACTGGTCAATATTGTGATTTGATAAATCCGTGAATACCGCCGTTATCCGCCTTGTTATTGTCCTGTTAATTACTGCTGTGCTCGCCGCCTGCGGGTTCAGACTGGCCGGAACCGCGAGTTTGCCGCAAGAGCTGTCCTCGATAACCCTGCTAACGGTTGGTTTTGACAAGCAACAGCAGGATTCCCTGCGTTTGCAGCTTACCCGTGCCGGGGCCGAGCTCAAAAACCCGGATGACCCCGGTGCGGTTAAGTTAACTGTATCTTTAAAAGCGTTGCCCGATCGCCGGGTGGTATCCAGTGCCCGCGACGGCAAGACCGTAGAGCGCCTGTCGCGCAGCCTGGATTTCAGTGTGCGTGCCGCTGACGGCGAAATGCTGGTACCAGCCAGAACTCTGGTGCAGCAAAACGATATCGTGCTCGACGACGATAACCTGCTTGCCTCGAGCAAGGAGAAGGCCAGCGTGCTCGAAGATCTGCAACAGGACTTGTTTGAGCAACTGATTCGCCAACTAAAACGCATTTAAATTCGTAGTTAAATTTACCCGCTGCCAACAAGGGTTTATAATTCGCCAAATCAGGCCGGCATCCAGTTAGTCGCGGGTCGGAAAAGCATCGTTAAACGTCAAAAAAAATTATGTCTGAATTGAATGAAGATGGAACATCTCCAGCCCGTAACCCGTTAATCTGGATTTCGCTGGTCGTTATCGGCCTTATCGTTTTTGTACTCCTGAGCGGAGATCGGGACTTGAGGCTGCCCGGAAGCAATTCGGGTGAAACCTCGACTGAAACCCTCGAGACCACTACCACAGCGATCGCAAGTGTCGAAGCCACGACAACCATCGAGGGTGATGGAGCCGCGGGAACTATTGAGCGCAGCCTGCTGGTGCAACCGGGAATGCGCGCCCGCGAATACATCAAGGGCCTGCGTGAGCAGGGAAAACCCTACCCGTTTGAAAAAATTTATGAAAAAGCACAAAAGCATATGCAGGAAGGCAGCCTTGCCGATGCACACCTGCTTTATTTTTTCGCCGCGCGTGAAGACCATGTGCCGTCAATCATGAAGTTGGCTGAAATGTCGGACCCGACCCTGTTTCGTGCCGAGGACGCGCTGATGGATGATGCCGACGTAATCCAGGCCTACAAATGGTATCGAAAGGCTGCCGATATGGGTCACCAACTGGCCAGCGACCGTGTCGACGGCTTGCAGCAATGGGCCAGTAACGCCGCCGAAGGCGGAAATCCTAATGCGAGGCAGTTGCTGCTTAACTTTCGATAGGTGA
>JARFPR010000396.1 GCA_029288195.1 Gammaproteobacteria bacterium
ATCCTGGTCAGGTGCGCGAACTCCGTGGCGATGCACTGTTGGCGGAGTTCGAGCGGGCCTCGGATGCCATTTCCGCGGCGCTGTGTTTTCAGTCAGACCAGTCAAATTACAACGCGCAACTCGAAGACGATATCCGCCCGCGGGTACGGGTCGGGATCGCCATGGGTGAAGTCGTGATTGCCGATGACACGATCACGGGTGCCGGCGTGGTGCTGGCATTAGACGACAGTATTCCACGGATCTATATGACTCGCAGCCTGCTTTACCTGGCTCAACACCAGCACCAGGCGGCAATCGAAGCGGCACAGCGAACTGTGGAAGTGCATCCCAATTACCATGACGGTTACGCGACATTGGCTTTTATCGCGAGCTTCTCAGGAGAGTACGACCGGGCAATTGAAGCGCTAAAAAGAGCCAAACAGATTAATCTACAGGGTTTTCTTATCTATCTTGCAGTCGAGGGCAGAATTTTTTTTCTGAAACGGCAATATGAAGAAGCCGTGGTTGTGTTCGAACAGAGCGTAGAGAGAAATCCCGGTTTCGACAACTCCCATCTCGATCTCGCCGCAGCTTACGCGCAACTTGGTCGACTGGATGACGCTGCCTGGTCGGTAGAGGAGGCGCTTGCAATCAGTCCGGAGTTAACACTTGAGCAGTTGCGAAGGGATAGCCCTTATGCGTTTGAAACCGATATAGAACATTACTTTGGGGCGTTGCGCAAGGCAGGTGTTCCAGGATAAGTATGGCCCCTGGCCATGCCTTTTTACGGGGTTTGTACTGGTTTAAGTGTTGGCCACCTAATAGCAACTAGCCGCCGGTTACCGGGGGAAAAAAAGCGATTTCATCGGTATTGCTGATTGCTGCAGTCGGTTCGCTCATTTCCTGGTTGATAGCGACCAGGATGCGGGTTTCGCCATTGAATTCGCTGGCGAAGGGTTCGCCACGGGCACATAACAGCGCAACCAGGTCATCAACCGTTTTGCAGTCTGCTGACAATTCCAGTGCTTCAGATTTAATTTCCAGCGCTTCGGCAAGCCGGGCAAAGTAAAGAATGTCGGCCATGGCTTTTACAGCGACCAGTCGAAGAACTGGATCTTGACTTCGTCACCGGCTTCGACGCCGGTGTTATCATCGGGCAATACGATAAAGCAATTTGCGCGGCTCATCGAGGTCAGGATTCCGGACCCCTGTTTGCCGGTTTTGCTGACCTGCCATTCACCGTTGTCGTCGAGGATTGCAATGCCACGTTGAAACTCGTAGCGCCCCGGTTTCTTGCGCATCGGGTCGAGCGCGCGGGCGCGAAACAATGCGGGACGCCTCGGAATTGCACCGGCGAGCGCATGGATCGCGGGCACCACGAACTGGCTGAAAGTCACCATTACCGCAACCGGATTGCCGGGCAGTCCCATGAAGATGCTGGCTTCGATCTGGCCAAAAGTGAGTGGGCGTCCCGGCTTGATGGCGATTTTCCAGAACTCGGTAGTACCGAGGTCTGCAAGTGCCGGTTTTATGAAGTCGGCTTCCCCGACCGAAACACCGCCGGTACTGATGATTAAATCGGCTTGTAAAGATGCTTTTTCGAGCACCTCGCGCATGGCTTTGGGCTCATCCTTGACAACGCCGAGATCGATGATATCGACCGCCAGACTAGACAACATACCGTGCAGGCTATAGCGATTACTGTCGTGAATTTTACCGGGCTCGAGTGGCTCGCCGATTGACACCAGTTCGTCACCGGTAGAGAAAAATGCGACCACGGGTTTACGTTTTACCTGGAGTTGAGCGATACCGAGCGATGCCAGCACGCCGAGATCGGCAGGATTGAGCCTGGCGCCGGCATCAATTACCGTTTCGCCTTTCGCTATATCCTCGCCGGCTTGACGGATGTTTTCGCCAACCTGGTGGTCGGCGTCGACGCGGATCTTGCCGGCGTCGGTAACTTCTACCTGTTCCTGCATGATTACCGCGTCGGTGCCTTCTGGAATCAATGCCCCGGTCATGATGCGAACGCACTGCCCCGCTTCACAGGATCCGGTAAAAGGAGTGCCAGCAAATGCGGTGCCGATTTCGTCAAGTTCGGTAACCGTTCCCTGCGCCAGGCTGTCGATTGCCAACGCAAAACCATCCATGGCGGAATTGGGCAGCGGCGGTACATCATGAGGCGATTTGACGGCTTCATTGTTGACCCGGTCGAGGCACTCGCGAATCGGCAGGCGCTCGCAGGCGTGAACCGGTACAACCCGTTCCTCGATTCTGGCCAGTGCCGCACTCAGGCTGATCGAATCGGGATCGAATGGGTCAGCGCAGCTGGGGGCATTAGAGATTTTGTCGCTCATCTAACGGAGTGTAGTCCTTCAGGATGATAATTGAGGCATAGACGAAGCAAAAATGGTAGAGGCAGCGCAATTTTTTTTGCGGTTAAGGGCGATCCTGCTGCGAAAGCCGATTAAATTTGCTATCCAGGGCTATAAAAGCGGCGGCGACAGTGGTATTTTTACGCCTTGACCTGAGACGTTCCGGCAGGATAAAAAAAGAGTGAACCTGCGGGAACGATAATAACGACACAATCGGAGGATACAATGCAGAAATCCCTCAACATCGATCCGGGCAAGTGTACCGGCTGTCTCCAGTGCGAAATGGCCTGCTCCTACGAGCATACCGGTACTTTTAACCCTTCTCGATCGTATATCAAGGTTTTCACCTTCCATCACGAAGGGAGATTTGCGCCCTATACCTGTACCCAGTGCGATGAAGCCTGGTGTATGCGCGCCTGCCCGGTAGACGCGATCAGCGTCGATCTGGCCACCGGTGCCAAGGTAATCTCCGATGACAAGTGTGTCGGCTGCAAGGTCTGCACCATTGCCTGCCCGTTTGGCACCGTCAATTACTCGCAGGCGACCGGCAAGGTCGTCAAATGCGATCTTTGTGGCGGTGACCCGCAATGCGCGGCAGCTTGTCCCACCGATGCGATCACCTATGTCGATGCTGACTGGACCGGTTACGATCGCATGCTGGCCTCGGCAGCGAAGAGCCTGCCATCCGCCGAAGCAACCGCTTAACAATGGGGGTAATGAATCATGTCATGGACCAGAAAAATCCTGAGGGTAGATCTCTCTAAAGGCAGCTGCACATCCGAACCACTCAACATGGAGTGGGCCAACCAGTACCTGGGCCAGCGTGGTCTGGCATCCAAGTATCTGACCGAGGAAGTCGATCCCATGTGCGACGCGCTCGGACCCGATAACAAAATGATCATGGCCACCGGTCCGCTGACCGGCACGATGGCCTCCACTGGAGGACGATACTCAGTCATCTGCAAAAGCCCGCTGACCGGCGCGATTGCGTGCTCGAACTCGGGCGGTTTTTTCGGTGCCGAGCTGAAGTTTGCCGGCTGGGATATGATTATCTTTGAAGGCAAATCGGATAAACCGGTCTCCCTGCTAATCCAGGACGACAAGGCCGAGCTGCGTCCTGGAGACGAAGTCTGGGGCAAATCAGCCTGGGAAACCGACGATATCCTGCGCCAGACCCACCATGACCCGCAATTACGAGTCGCCTGTGTCGGGCGTACCGCCGAACACGGCTGTCTCTATGCTGCGGTGATGAACGACAAGCACCGTGCTGCCGGGCGTTCCGGGGTTGGTAC
>JARFPR010000485.1 GCA_029288195.1 Gammaproteobacteria bacterium
CAGGCAGTCATGCAGTTCGAGTCCGTATAAGAAACTGTGCCGGGTAAATGGATAGCTGGTGTCACCGAGTGCGTCCCAGTCGGCAACCGGGACTTCACTCAGGGAGTGAGTGACGCTGACGCGCAGCTCGGCATTATTCAAGTTCCTTGGCATCGAGATACTTTTCGGCATCGAGCGCCGCCATGCAGCCGCTGCCTGCCGAAGTAACTGCCTGGCGGTAAACATGGTCCATGACGTCACCTGCCGCAAAAACACCTTCAATGCTGGTCGCGGTGGCATTGCCATCAGCACCGCCGTGAACGGTGATATAGCCATTTTTCATTTCGAGCTGATCGACGAAAATATCGGTATTGGGTTTGTGACCGATTGCGATGAAAATACCTGTCAGGTCGAGTTCCCGGGTGGTGTCGTCCTGAACATTACGGATTCGCAACCCGGTAACACCGGAATCATCTCCCAGTGCCTCTTCGAAAACGTGAAACCATTCGATATTGACGTTGCCGTTCTTTTCCTTTTCGAACAATTTATCCTGCAGGATTTTCTCTGCACGCAATTTGTCGCGTCGATGCACCAGCGTCACCTCAGCAGCGATGTTGGATAAATAGAGCGCCTCTTCGACCGCGGTGTTTCCGCCGCCGATGACGGCGACCTTCTGGCCTCGAAAGAAGAATCCGTCGCAAGTGGCACAGGCAGAGATGCCCTTGCCCAGAAATTTCTCTTCGGAAGGCTCACCCAGGTACATCGCACTTGCCCCGGTGGCGATAATCAGCGCATCACAGGTGTATTCGCCGCTGTCGCCAATCAGTCGTTTGGGCGATTCATTAAGAAAAACGGTGTTGACGTGATCGAAAATGATTTCGGTATCGAAACGCTCGGCGTGTTGCTGCATGCGTTGCATCAGCACCGGGCCGGTTAAACCCTCGACATCACCGGGCCAGTTGTCAACTTCGGTGGTGGTCATCAGTTGGCCCCCGGCTTCGACCCCGGTAATGACCGTTGGATTCAGATTGGCGCGTGCGGCATAGACCGCTGCCGAGTAACCGGCCGGACCGGAGCCGAGGATAATCACGCGGCGATGTTTGGGATCAGACATTGAGTGCTCTCTAATTTACAGGGCTAGGTAAAGAAGCCAATACTAATGGCAAAAAATAGAAAAGACTATATGGCGATCGGGTAGGTTATTTCAATGTTATTAGTTCTGGTTCCCAGCCAAGCTGATCATGTAAAATAAGCCGTTTTACGCAGGGCATTGATCAAAGTGGCGCAAGCTAGACACAAACGACGTTCCGAAGAACAGGACGCCAGGCTGATGTTCGGCCAGGTTAATCAACGCCTGCGCGAAGCCGGCATGCTGCTGTCGTTTGCACTCGCAGGCTACTTCCTGGTCGCGATGTTCAGTTACGACGCGCTGGATCCATCCTGGTCGCATAGCGGCAGTAATACTGAAATCAGCAACTTCGGCGGCACCGCGGGTGCATGGATTGCCGACCTGACCTTCTACCTGTTTGGTTTCCTCGCCTTCCTGCTGCCGATTATGCTGATTTATAACGGCATGATCCTGGTCAGGATGCGGGAAATGAGCCCTGAAGACCGTTACCAGTTGCTGGTCATTCGCTGGAGCGGTTTCGTACTGACCTTGATTTCGGGCTGCGCGCTGTCGAGTATTCACTTTGCGATAGAACCCGGCGCCATGCCGCTAGATGCGGGCGGGATTCTTGGGCAGATCGCGGGTAGTTATTTTTCACAGGGACTGGGTTTCATCGGTGCCACGGTAATGCACCTGGCCTTATTTTTAGCCGGGTTGACCCTATTCACCGGTCTGTCGTGGCTGGCACTGATCGACAATGTCGGCAGGTACACGCTGATGTTGCTGGACAAACTGCTCGACCGGTATTACCTGATGCGAGACAGGGCGGAGGGTAATCGTAACCGCAGCGAACGTGACCAGGTATTCCAGGTACAGCAAAGGAAACTCGAAAAGCGCAAACCGCTGAAAATCGAACCGGTGGTGGAAAACATCGAGCCGAGTGTGCGCGTCGAGAAAGAGAAACAGATACCGCTGTTCAAAACCGTTGGCAAGGGTAATAGCACGATTCCACCGCTGGCGCTGCTTGATAAGCCCAGGCCGAAGGTTGCCGGTTATTCCAAGTCGGCACTTGAAGCAATGTCACAGCAACTGGAATTGAAGCTGCTCGATTTTGGTATTGAGATCCAGGTCGAATCGGTTCACCCGGGTCCGGTCATTACGCGCTTTGAAATCCTGCCCGCACCGGGGGTCAAGGTTAGCCAGATTTCAAATCTCGCCAAGGACCTGGCTCGCGCACTGTCGGTTATCGCGGTACGGGTTGTTGAAATCATTCCGGGTAAATCGGTAATGGGACTCGAGATTCCGAACGAGAATCGGGAGCTGGTGGCCCTAAGCGAGATCATCCAGTCGAAAAGCTTCGACCAGGCGGCCTCGCCGTTGACACTCGCCCTTGGTAAAGACATCAGCGGCGAGGCGGTCGTTGCCGACCTGGCCAGGATGCCGCACCTGCTGGTTGCCGGTACCACCGGTTCCGGTAAGTCGGTTGCGATTAATGCAATGCTGCTCAGTATCCTGTTCAAGGCAACCCCGGAAGACGTGCGCATGATCCTGATAGATCCGAAGATGCTCGAACTCAACATCTATGAAGGCATTCCGAACCTGATTGCGCCGGTCGTAACCGATATGAAGGAAGCTGCCAACGCGTTGCGCTGGTGCGTGGCCGAGATGGAACGGCGTTACCGGTTGATGGCATCGCTTGGCGTGCGCAATATCGCTGGCTACAACCGCAAGATTCGCGAGGCAAATGCCGCGGGAAAACCGATCAAGGACCCGTTATTTGACAAGAAGACGTTGTTACTGGATCCCGATGCCGAACCTGAAGATCTCGAAACCCTGCCGTATATCGTCGTCGTGGTCGATGAATTCGCCGACATGATCATGGTGGTGGGTAAGAAGGTCGAGGACCTGATTGCTCGACTGGCGCAGAAAGCCCGCGCCTCGGGTTTGCACCTGTTGCTGGCAACGCAACGTCCATCGGTGGATGTCATTACCGGATTGATCAAGTCGAATATTCCAACCCGCATCGCTTTCCAGGTGTCATCCAAGGTAGATTCGCGCACCATCCTCGACCAGTTGGGCGCGGAAACCCTGCTTGGTCATGGTGATATGCTCTACCTGCCACCCGGCACCAGTGTGCCCGAACGCGTACATGG
>JARFPR010000519.1 GCA_029288195.1 Gammaproteobacteria bacterium
CTGACGTGGCAGGCCACTTGCCATTATGTTCGGTTTAAGCTTTACTGCTCGAACCCAGTTATGCCGTCCTGTTAAGCTGGCGTACAGACTGGAAACACAATAATAAGTTTTGCATTCAAAACTAGTAGCAATTTCCGAGGAGGAAATAATGAAAGATACAACCTTTAAATCCAGCTTGATCGGATTGACCGCCGCCGCACTGTTAACGGGTACAACGATTGCGTCCGCCGCCGGCAAGCTGTATGTCAGCAACTGGGCCGAGTACATGGCCGAAGACACGATCTCAAATTTCGCCAAAGAGTACGATGTAGAGGTAATTTTCACCCCCTACGATTCGGTCGAAGCCATCGATTCAAAACTGCTTGCCGGTAACTCGGGATACGACGTGGTCTCTCACGCAGCCTCGCAGATCGCACGCCTGAAGAAAGGCGGCATCCTGCGCAAGATCGACAAGACCAAGTTACCCAACTTCAAGCATATGAGCCCTGATGTCATGGCGCAGCTTGGCCAGAAATGGGACCCGGGCCACGACTACATCGTGCCCTTCATGTGGGGAACTCACGGAGTAACCTATAACAAGGAACTGGTACTGGAAACCCATCCCAGCGCACCGATCGGTTCGATCGACATGATCCTCGACCCCGAGCACATGAAAGAACTCTCCAAGTGCGGGGTTGCCTTCCTCGATTCACAGACCGACATGATTCCGCTGGTGCTTGCCCACCTGGGCCATCCGCCGGATTCGACTAATCGTGCGCACTACAAGGAAGTTGAGGAATTACTGCTCAAGGTACGCCCTTACGTAAAAACCTTCGACAACTACGCCTACCAGCGCATGCCTCAGAAGGAATTCTGCGTGGCGTTTACCTGGGGTCCCGATGGATTGCTCGGCATGTCCGGTGCGGAAGAAGCCGATACCGGTGTAACCCTCGATTTCTTCCTGCCCGCAATTCCCAACTTCTGGGTTGACGGCTGGGTAATCCCGGGCGATGCCAAGAATATCGAAAACGCGCACCTGTTCCTGAACTACATGATGCGCCCCGAAGTCGGTGCGGCAGACAGTAATTACACCTGGTACGCCACCGCCAACAAGGACGCGATCCCAATGATCGACGAGGCGGTGACCTCGAGCACGGCAGCCTTCCCGACCGCCGCACAGATATCAACCATGTATACGCTCAACCCGCTACCTCCGAAGGCGGAGCGCGTACGCACCCGGACCTGGACTAATTTCAAGGCCGGCAATTAAATCCTGAGCCGGGGCGAGAAATCGCTCCGGCTTTATCTGATTGAGATACCAGGAGGGGCGGGGGAATGTCACAAACACCTGACTACAGCGAGCGTCCCTGGCTGGACCCCGAAGCTGAGCCTTTCATCAAGGTTCAAAGCGTGAGCAAACATTTCGGGGATTTCACCGCTGTTGACAGCGTTGATCTCGATATTTACAAGGGCGAACTATTCTCCCTGCTCGGTGGTTCGGGCTGCGGTAAAACCACGCTGTTGCGCATGCTCGCGGGTTTCGAGACACCTTCTTCAGGTTCGATTCTGATCGATGGCGTCAACATGAATGACGTACCGCCCTACGAGCGGCCGGTCAACATGATGTTTCAATCCTATGCGTTGTTTCCGCACATGACCGTCGAGAAAAATGTCGGCTACGGATTGCGACGCGATGGCGTCGCCGCATCCGAAATTGAGCAGCGCGTGCAGGAAATGTTGACCCTGGTCGAACTGGGTCAATTCGCGAAGCGCAAACCGCACCAGCTATCCGGCGGGCAAAAACAGCGCGTCGCGCTGGCGCGCTCGCTGATCAAGCACCCCAAGGTATTGCTGCTCGATGAACCGCTCGGCGCTCTCGACAAGCGCCTGCGAGAGCAAACCCAGTACGAATTGATGAACCTGCAGGAAAGGCTCGGGGTTACCTTCGTGGTGGTAACGCATGACCAGGAAGAGGCGATGACCTTATCGACTCGCATCGCGATCATGGATACGGGTCGCTTCATGCAGATCGGCACCCCGACTGAAATCTATGAATTTCCGACTTCACGTCTGGTGGCGAATTTTATCGGTAACGCGAACATGTTTGAGGGCCGCGTCGTCGAGAACGGGACCGATCATGTTGTCGTCGAAAGCAAGAACCCTTCCTGCAATTTTTATATTGACCACGGCATGTCGATCGCCGAAGGCACCAAGGTCTGGGTGGCGTTGCGCCCGGAAAAGATTAAAATAGCGAAACAGTCAGACAGCGATTCCGGCACCAACAACATCCGGGGCATGGTTAGCGATATCGGCTACCTGGGCGGCACTTCCACCTATCGAGTACTGATTGGTGACGAACGCATCGTTGAAATTACCTCGCCCAATCTTAACCGACCCAAGGACGGCAATCCCCCTATCGACTGGGACCAGGAGGTATTTCTCAGCTGGGAGCCTTCAAGCTCGGTGGTACTCACCAAATGAACACTCCGGTCGAAGCGCTGGCAACGACTGAAGGGAATCTGAAAGACAGGATACTGCACCGCCTCATGCGCCTGGCCCAGGATCGCTGGCGCACGATAATACTGTTCATCCCCTTTGCCTGGCTGCTGGTCTTCTTCCTCGCACCGTTTTTTCTCGTACTCAAGATCAGCGTGGCCGAGACCATAATCGCAAGCCCACCGTTTACGCCGATGATCGAATGGGTCGACGAGGGCATCATGCATGTCCGCGTTGTCGTCGACAATTACGCCTACCTGTGGGAAGACGATTTATACGTTAACACTTACCTGAACTCGCTCAAGATCTCGATAGTGTCGACCATACTGTGCCTGTTGCTGGGATACCCGATCGCCTACGCGATCGTGCGCTCCAGCCATACCACCAAGCACATCCTGTTGATGCTGATCATCCTGCCGTTCTGGACCTCCTTCCTGCTGCGCGTCTACGCCTGGTTAGGATTGCTAGCAGACCAGGGGACGATTAATGATTTACTGTTAGCACTCGGTATCATCGACGAACCGATCCGCATGCTTTACACCACCTTCGCGGTTTACGTCGGAATCGTTTATACCTATGTCCCGTTTATGATCCTGCCGCTGTACGCAAACATGGAAAAGCTGGACTGGGAACTGCTAGAGGCCGCCGCCGACCTCGGCGCCAAACCGATGTCAACATTTTTCACCGTGACCCTGCCGTTGACCCTGCCCGGTATCATTGCCGGTTCACTACTGGTGTTCATCCCGGCGACCGGTGAATACGTCATCCCGGATCTGCTCGGCGGCGGTAACGTATTAATGATCGGGCGGGTGTTATACAACGAATTCAACGCCAATGTCGACTGGCCGGTTGCGTCCGCGGTCGCGATTGCGCTATTGATACTGCTGGTGTTGCCGATGATGCTGTACCAGCATATCCAGGGCAAGGAGGCGGAGGGCTCATGAATAACGGCAAGCGCTCCATCTTTCTGCTATCGAGCCTCGCCTTCGGCATTGCCTTCCTGTACGTGCCGATGATCATGCTGGTCATCTACTCGTTCAACAAGTCGAAGATCGTGCCGATCTGGGGCGGATTTTCGACTAAATGGTATGGCGTACTGTTTGAAAGCCCGGAAATCTGGGAAGCGGTTTCCCTGAGTCTTCGGATAGCGACTGTCAATGCCTGTTTCGCCACCATTCTGGGCACGCTCGCAGGGCTGGCACTGGTGCGCTTCGGCCAGTTCAAGGGACGCACCCTGTTTAGCGGCATGATCTCGGCGCCGCTGGTTATGCCGGAAGTTATAACCGGCCTGTCGCTGCTGCTGTTGTTTATCACGCTCAAGGAATTTATCGGCTGGCCCGATCAACGCGGTTTCACCACGATTACAATCGCGCACATCACCTTTTCGATGGCTTACGTCGCTGTCATCATCCAGTCCCGCCTGGCCGGCATGGCGCAGGATCTCGAAGAGGCGGCACAGGATCTCGGCGCCAAACCACTACGCGTTTTAACCGATATCACCTTGCCACTCATTGCGCCCGGCATGCTGGCGGGCTGGTTACTGTCTTTTACCCTGTCGCTCGATGACCTGATCATCGCGAGTTTTGTCTCCGGACCCGGTGCGGTGACGCTGCCTATTCTGATTTATTCGCGCGTGAAAGTTGGCTTACGCCCGGATATCAATGCGCTCGCAACCATCATCATCCTGGTCGTGGCAATCGGCGTAATAACGGCGGGTTTCATCATGCTGCGACAGCAGAAACAGCGCGAACGTGATCTCAAAATGACGGCCGAAGAAGCCTGATCCGTAAACTGACACCGTTAGTCATCATCCTTCGGGCCGATAAATAAATCCCAAACCCATGCCGCCACCAGGTAGACGAGCAACAGACCAAGTGGAAGGTAGTAAGTGTCTATTTCGGTAAGCGCCGCGAGGATTGGCCCGTCATCAAAGTCGAGCCTGACGAATACCTGCAAGCCGAGCCACTTTAAAACGATGAGTACGACCAAGATCGCAACACATATCTTGACCCAGGTTGTTATCCGACTCCGGGCAAAACTTCTGGGTTGAGAGCTTCGGTTGCGATCTGAATCTTCACTCATAAGATTTCCGGATTCCACTGACAGTATACTTATTTCGCTTGCTAGATAAGTTTACTTTCAGTGCTAATAGGCCCTTAATTAATCTCTAGTTTGACTTTGCATTTTTTTGTGATCACAATTGTTCGGTTTACCGATTTTCAACTATTCTTGATTGCTAACAGCAGCTGACTTGTGCCTGTCACAGGTCGACCTTGCTGCAAAACGCGTGACCCCGAATGAAAGACTGGATTGAGCAACACCAGATTACCGAAGTGGAATGCATCGTGCCCGACCTGGCCGGTGCTGCGCGCGGTAAAATCATGCCCGCGTCGAAATTCACCGACACCACGACGCTGCGCATGCCGCAATCCATCTTCATGCAATCGGTAACCGGCGACTATCCCGATATCACCGATGAAATTAATCCACTCGACGTTGATATGGTGTTGCATCCCGATCCGTACACGATCCGCATGCTGCCCTGGGCCCGGGAACCCTCGGCCCAGGTAATACACGACTGCTTCGATATGCAGGGCAGTCCAATTGAATTTTCTCCACGCCAGGTTTTACGCAAGGTGCTCGAATTGTATCGCGCTGAAGGCTGGAAACCGGTGATCGCGCCGGAACTCGAATTTTACCTGCTGCAACCGAACCTTGACCCGAAGAACCCGCTGCTACCGCCGGTCGGGCGCACCGGCCGGGCCGAGCGCAGCGGACAGTCTTTCAATATCGATGCGGTTAACGATTTCGACCCGATGCTGGATGACATGTACGAATTTTCCGAGGGCCAGGGGCTGGAAATCGACACCCTGATTCACGAGGAAGGCATGGGCCAGATGGAAATTAACCTGCTGCATGGCGACCCGCTGGAACTGGCCGACCAGGCCTTCCTGTTCAAACGCACGGTTCGCGAAGC
>JARFPR010000523.1 GCA_029288195.1 Gammaproteobacteria bacterium
ATGCGGCAGCAACAGGACAGTTTCCGACTTTGCCTCAAGGCAGAAGACCGCTGGGGCAATCCTTCGAATCTTTGTGACCTGACCCTGAAGATTCGCGCCAATATGATCGTCGAAGGCCTGCCTGATTCGGTCACTTTTGAAATCGGCAAATTCACGCGAATTCTCGAAGACCTGAATGTTGTCGAGGCTGGTGATTTGATCATCGAGTTGCTCGACGTCGATGACAAGCTGCTTGCTAAATCGAATCCATGCCGATTTATCGCCGATGCCGATTTACTGCCCTACTGGGGCGACTTGCATGGCCAGTCGGAGGAAACCATCGGTACCAATTCGGCACGCGATTTCTACGAGTTTGCGCGCGACAAGGCATTCCTCGATATTTGCGTGCACCAGGGGAATGATTTTCAAATAACCACTGAATTCTGGCAATGGCTTAACGAACTTTCCGCAGAGTTTACCGAGGATGGAAGCTTCATCGTATTTCCCGGCTGGGAATGGTCGGGCAATACCGGGCTAGGTGGCGACAGGAATGTGCTGCACATGCACGAAGGCCGCCAGATACATCGTTCCTCGCATGCGCTGGTTGATGATTTGTCCGATGTCGAAAGCGACGCAACCTCGGCCGGCGATTTATT
Source organism: Gammaproteobacteria bacterium (assembly GCA_029288195.1). Lineage (GTDB taxonomy): Bacteria > Pseudomonadota > Gammaproteobacteria. The sequence continues at coordinate 636 of JARFPR010000523.1, forward strand.
CGAGGCATTAAAGGATGAGGATTGCACCGTGTTTGCACATATCGGCGGTCGCTATGCCGATATCAAGATTGCCCACGATCAGCGCATCGAAAAAGGCGTCGAAGTTCATTCGGCCTGGGGCACCTTCGAATGGCTGGTTCACGACGCATTTGAACAGGGTTACCGCGTCGGTATCCTTTCTAACTCCGATGGACACAAGGGTCGTCCCGGGGCATCTCACCCCGGTTCTACCAGTTTTGGTGCCTATGGCGGCCTGACCTGCGTGCTGGCGCCTGACTTTACCCGTGCAGGTATCATGCAGGGTTTACGTCAACGACATCACTACGGCACTACCGGCAGTCGAGTCATACTGGATACCCGAGTCGAATTCACGCAACAGGCTGAACGCTTCTCGGACGATCCGAGGCTGGGTGACGTCAGCTCTGAGATGGTACGCGAAGCGATGATGGGTGACATCCTGCAAACCTCGCAGGACAGCGTAAAGTTCCACATTGACGTTCACAGCGCAGCACCCATCGAGCGCATCGATATCCGTAACGGGCTCGATACGCTGGAAGTCTTTCGCCCTTACACCGAGGCCGATCTCGGGCGTCGCATTCGTGTCATCTGGGAAGGCTCCGAATATCGCGGCCGCGGTCGCGAAACCATCTGGGATGGTCATGCGAAACTGAGCGATAACGGATTCGAGTCGGTGACACCAATCAATCGCTACAACCTGGATCGACGTTTCCAACAGACCGCCGCCGACCGCGTTGAATGGAGCGCGCTTACCACCGGCGGATTTGGTGGCTTTGAAGCCATATTACGGGAACGCGATGCAGGCACTTTACACATCGATACTGCATTGGTTCGGCAGGAAATCGAGATTAGCGATATCGGACGCGATGAATTGATTTTTGCTAACGGTGGAATCGAACGTCGCATAAGGGTGTTTCGATTACCCGATCATAATCCGCATTTCGCGTTAAAAATCAATCGCGATATCGAACTGGTCGCGCAACGCGATAACCCGCTTTATGTCCGCGTAACGCACGAAGATGGCCACTACTCCTGGTCCAGCCCGATCTACCTGATTCGTTGAAGCAGACAGGCTTCGGTATCCCGGCCCTGATCCCGACATTTGGGCTGATAATCACCACTATGGATAGCAGGCAGGCGCGATGGAACACGAGACGAGGGCGGTTCTCGCGGCTAAGGCTGAATCGGGTATACCCCCTATTTCCGGTTTTTTTCAGGTATCAGGCTATTTCTCCAACTGTTGTCGCGTTATATCAGGAGAACCCGTGTTATTACCGTTATTTGTGCTATTTATAGAAGGTTCCAAACCACTAAATTCTAATAAATGGCCGAAGTTAACGTTGAATCAGTCGAAATCGATCTGGAGCCTTTCGAGGATTCAACCATCACAAATTTTTCCGATAACGAGCAGATCCCTGTCGAACATGTCAATTTCGAGCTCGAGCAGGTC
>JARFPR010000009.1 GCA_029288195.1 Gammaproteobacteria bacterium
GGGTGACAGCGGTAGGCAGGGTTATTTTCATTACCGGCCAGTAAACGGATTAACGATGAAAAGTATCATAGATCGCCTGTGCGGTCTCTCGGTTAATTCCCCTGATTTGCATCAGTTCTTCGACGCCTGCGGCCTGGACACCCTGCAAGCCGCCAAAGGTGTTCAGGAGTAACTGTCTTTTTTTGATGCCTATGCCTGGAATCTCTTCCAGGCGGGATTTGCGACGGGTTTTTGCGCGCGCCTGACGATGCCCGGTTATCGCGAAACGGTGTGCCTCGTCACGAATCTGCTGGATCAGCAGCAGCGCCGGTGAATCCATCGGAAAGTTCACTGCTGTCATCTCTTCATCGATTATTTCTTCGTAACCAGCGCGGCGCTCCACACCTTTTGCAATGCCGAAAACCCTGAGGTTCTCCTTGACGTTGAGGATGTTGAGTGACTCAAGAACATCCGTTGCTACACCGAGCTGACCCTTGCCACCATCGATTAGAATCAGGTCGGGAAGCTGTTCAGGTGAATCCCGGCGTTTACTATAGCGTCGGTCGAGTACCTGGCGCATTGCGGCATAGTCATCACCAGGCTGAATATCCTTGATATTGTAGCGGCGGTATTCGTTCTTGATGGCGCCCTCCTTGCCGAATACCACGCAGGAAGCCTTGGTCGCTTCGCCCATGGTATGACTGATATCAAAACATTCAATGCGCTCGGGAGGTCCTTCAAGATGCAAAATCTCGACCAGGTTTTGGAACCGTTTGCTCAATAAACTCGCTGATAACAAGTAGCTTTCTAACGCCTGCTTTGCATTGGCGACAGCACTTTCCAGCGCACGCTGGCGTTTGCCGCGCACACTATGCGCAATTCGTACCCTTGAATCGCTAAGCAGGTGTATTGATTCGGTCAATAGATCAATATTTTCGAGATCGTGACTTACGATTATCTCGGTCGGAGCGGGATGATTGGAATAGTGTTGCATGATGAAGGTTTCAATCAGGCTTGCCGGATCTGTATCGAGCTTGGCGCGATTAAAAAATGGTTTGTTACCCAGCGAGGTGCCGTTGCGTATCATGAACAGCTGGATGCAACTGAAATCCTGGCGCAGTTCACAGGCGATAATGTCGATATCGCCATTGAAATCGGTGACGAACTGTTTCTCCGTGACCCGGCGCAGGGTTTCAATGCGATCGCGAATCTGTGCCGCCTGTTCGAACTCGAGGTCCGTGGAATATTGTTCCATCAGCGCGATCTGCTGATCGATCAGTTCGTTGCTTTTGCCCTCCAGGAACATTTGTGCCTGTTCGATCTGTAAACGATAGCTTTCTTTGTCGGTATGACCCACGCAGGGTCCGGTACAGCGCTTGATCTGGTATTGCAAACAGGCGCGTGTGCGATTGGACAGGGCCGAGTCTTCGCAATTGCGCAACTGGAACATGCGCTGTACATGATTAATGGTATAACGAATCGAACCTGCACTCGGAAACGGGCCATAAAATGTCCCCTTGCGTTTGTCAGGTTTACCCCTGAAAACGGTTAAGCGGGGAAAGTCGTGATTGGAAAGACAGATGTAGGGATAACTCTTGTCATCACGAAACAATATGTTGTAACGCGGATTAAGATTTTTGATTAAATCGTTTTCCAGCAACAAGGCTTCGCTTTCGGTACGCGTGTTGATCACTTCAATGGAATTGATATTGTTGACCAGTGAAATGATGCGCGTCGACAAGCCGGTTTTGCGAAAATAACTGGATAGCCGTTTCTTTAAATTCTTGGCCTTACCAACGTAGATAACCTTGTCGTGTCGGTTGAGCATGCGGTAGACACCGGGCTTGCTACTGACCGTCGCCAGGAAACCCTTGTGATCGAAATCCCGTTGCTGCTTCATTGCAATTTCAGCCTGATCCGATCAAATACATCCTCAAAAATGCCTGGCGTAATTTTGCCGGTATTCTGGTTGTACCTGCTGGGATGAAAAGAATCTATCAATGTTAATCCATTCGGTAGTTCATATTCGGCATGCTGATAAAATCGATACCTAGCCTGGATTAAGTCCAGCGATTTCAAAGTTGCCCGGTGTGCGATAGTACCCAGTGCCAGCAGCACGGAACCGGGCATCATCATTGCAATTTCCTCACCTAGAAAGGGCTTGCAGCGGTTTATTTCGGACGAGGTTGGACGGTTTCCCGGTGGAACGCACTTGACGGCATTGGTGATTCGACAATCGATCAATCGCATATTGTCGCTCGAAACGCGCGAAGCCGGATTACTGGCAAAACCATACTTGTGCAGCGTTGCAAACAACAGGTCACCCGATGCATCTCCGGTAAACGGCCTCCCGGTTGCATTCGCGCCGTGCAAACCCGGCGCCAGACCGATTACCAACAGGCGTGCGTCGGGGCTGCCAAATCCATCAACCGGTAAACAGTGATAGTTCGGAAACCTGTCCTTTTGTTCTTTGCGGTAAGCGCTAAGACGCGGACAAAGTTGGCAGCCTTGCAGGTTGCTCACAGTCGATCAATCCGAATTTGCGAACTCGACCATCCCCTGCTCTACCGCTATTTTTATCAGATCGACTTCGTTATGTGCGCCCAGTTTCTCCAGCAGGCGCAGGCGATAGGTACTGACAGTCTTGGGGCTGAGGCAGAGTTTGTCTGAAATCTCGGCATTGGTTAAACCGTGAGAAATCATCAGCATCACCTGGAACTCGCGTCGTGACAAACGGTCGATGGGATTATGTTCGTTTCCAGGCAGTAACGATAAAGCCAGTTGCTGTGCAATACTCGGGGCTATGTAGGCACCACCATTACTGACCTGCTTGATCGCAGTCAGCATTTCTTCGACTCCGCAGTCCTTGGTCAGGTATCCCCTGGCGCCAATTTCCAGCATTCTCTTGGGAAAAGTCTGCTCGCTGTGAATTGTCAGCACGATGATCTTCTGCGCGGGATTGCGCTGCAAAATTCGACGACATGCCTCCACGCCACCAATACCCGGCATGTTGACATCCATTAAAATGACATCGGGATCAAGTTGCTGGGCGAGTTTTACGCCCTCTTCGCCACAGTCGGCTTCACCGACTATCCTGACCTGTTTGCTGTCCTCCAGCAGGCGACGGATCCCAGTGCGTACCAGCGCATGGTCGTCGGTGAGTAATACGCTTATCATTATCTAACACCAGGTAATCAACTGGCATCATATCACAGCAATCCTACTCTATGTAATCCATGACTAAAACGTCTAGTAACGCAGAAGTACCGAACCCCAGGTAAATCCGCCACCAAAAGCTTCCAGTAATACCAGCTCGTTAGCCTTGATGCGGCCATCGCGCGCCGCTACATCAAGCGCCAGCGGCACCGAGGCCGCCGAAGTATTGCCATGCTTATTAACGGTGACCACAACCTGGTCCATCGACATTTTCAGTTTTTTGGCGGTAGCAGTGATAATACGAATGTTGGCCTGGTGCGGTACCAGCCAGTCGATGTCGGACTTGACCATATTGTTTGCAGCCAGGGTCTCGTCGACGATACGCCCGAGCGTATTGACGGCCATCTTGAAAACCTCGTTACCACGCATTTCGACATAGCCTTTACCCTGCTTCACCTCTTCGAAGCCATCGCCGATACCGTGCGGCACCCAAAGCAGGTTTTCGTATTTGCCGTCGGCATGTATATGCGTGGACAGTATTCCGGTTTCCTCGCTGGCTTCGAGGACCACTGCTCCTGCACCATCGCCAAATAGTACACAGGTTGTACGGTCCTCCCAGTTAAGAATCCTGGAAAATATTTCCGCGCCTACAATTAATGCCTTTTTTGCACTACCTGCCTTGAAAAATTTATCGGCAACAGCCAATGCGTATACAAACCCGGTACACACCGCCTGAATATCAAACGCGGGGCAGCCGTGGATATCCAGCCGTGCCTGCAATATACAGGCTGAGCTTGGGAATATTTTGTCCGGGGTCGACGTCGCCAGTATGATCAGGTCAATTTCCGCAGGATCAATTCCGGCTGACTCAATCGCGAGTCGTGATGCTTTTTCGGCAAGATCGACCGTGGTTTCATTGTCGTTGGCGATATGACGCTGTTCGATACCGGTTCTCTCGCGAATCCATTGATCGGAGGTTTCTACAATTTTTTCCAGGTCATGGTTGGTCATGACCTTTTCCGGCAGGTAACTGCCGGTGCCGGTAATACGGGCATAGGTCATGTGACAGCTTCCTCAACCTGGTTGAAGTAACTCGCGATCGCGCTGGAAATCCGCTGCGGCACACTGTTCTCAATTTCAAGTGCAGCAATCTTGATCGCGTTTAAGAAAGAACTGGTGTCGGCGCTGCCATGGCTTTTCACGACGATGCCGTTGAGACCGAGCAGGCTGGCTCCATTGTAGCGACGCGGATCGAGTTTGCGACGCACTGACGACAGTACGGGTAAAGCACAAACTGCGGCCAGTTTGGTAAGCCAGGTGCGCTTGAATTCGTTTTGCAGTACATGGTTGACCAGGGCCGCCAGTCCCTCGGCCGTCTTCAGCGAGACATTACCAACAAAGCCATCGGTTACAATCACGTTCACAGTACCCTTGTAAATGTCATCACCTTCAACAAATCCATAATAGTTTAGCCTGCTTTCGTCAATAAGCTGGCTGGCTCTTTTGATCGATTCACTACCCTTGACTGATTCCGAACCGACATTCAGCAACCCGATGGAAGGATTTTCGATGCCCTCCACCGATTGTGATAGCACCGATCCCATCAAGGCAAACTCGGCCAGGTTTTCAGGCGTGCACTCCAGGTTGGCGCCGAGGTCTAGCATATGGGTATGCCCGTTAATGCCCGGCAGCGTGGTACAGATTGCAGGCCGGCTTATCCCCTGAATGGTTTTCAATACGAACTTGCTAGTAGCCATCAACGCTCCGGTGTTGCCAGCGCTGACGCAAGCCTGCACTCTGCCCTCTTTTACCAGATTGATTGCAACCCGCATTGATGAGTCTTTTTTCTTTTTCAGAGCCAGGGCAGGCAGGTCGTCCATGTCGACAACTTGTGAGGCATGGTGGATCTCGACTCGATTATTTTCGCTTAAGTTATGTTTGTCGAATTCTGCAGCGAGCTGTCTTTCATCGCCAACCAGAACCAGCTCCAGATCGGGGATCTCGTTCAGGGCAAGCTTTGCCGCAGCCACTGTAATACTGGGCCCGTGGTCCCCTCCCATGGCGTCGAGTGCGATAATTTTCTGTCCCATTTGTCTGTGTCTGAAAAAAATACGGGCGGTTATTGCCGCCCGTAATCACTGACTGAATTCGCCAATTCTACTCGTCATCGTCTTCGATGATTTTCTCTGCTATGACCCGACGTCCCTTGTAGTAACCATCGGCGCTGATGTGGTGTCGACGATGGGTTTCACCGGTCGTGGGTTCAACCGCCAGGGTTGCGCTTCCCAGTGCATCGTGTGATCGTCTCATACCTCGTCTGGACGGGGTTTTACGACTTTTCTGAACTGCCATTATCTATCTCCAGTTAACTTAATCAGTTGTTTTCAGTTGCTGTAGAACTGCAAACGGGTTTTCTCTAGCGGTTGCTTCGGACTCGGCGTGCCCGGCATTCCAGTCTTCGTTGCACGCAGTATCATCGTGCGTGGCGACCAAAGGTATTGCCAGTAACAATTCTTCCTCAACCAGCTCGATGATATCGACATATCCATCATTACTATAGATCGTATCCATATCACTATTGCTGACTATTTCGTCGCTGGCGTCAATCATGAGCTTAAAATCCAGCTTCAGCGGCAGTTCCAGTGCCTTGAGGCAGCGCTGACACTCCAGCTCAAGACTGGTTTCAAGCCTTCCAATGATCATTGGAATACCGCATTCATTGCGTGAAAACTCGAAACTGACGGCTATCTTGCGGCCCTTCCGGTCAGCTTCACTACCCTGCAACAATTCGCCCAGGCGCTTCGTTTCCGCTAAAGATATTTCTCCCTCGAAACAGCCGTTTCGGGTCACTTCCTTTTGAACCTGGTAGCTCTTACGCAACTTATCCCGCATAAGGCGGCGATTCTACATGCTTGTGGATAACAATGTCTATTCAATTTGCTGCTAAAATTGGAGCTGATAATGTTTTCATTTCGAGCTTGTAATATACTGCGTCACCGGTGCCAGGGCGGACTTATTAAGCGCCTGGTGTCGGGCTGAACTTAATTGGAACTTAACCCAGTGCAAGCAGAAATTATCCTGGCCAGCGGCTCCCCATTTCGGCGACAGTTGCTGGACCGATTGCAGCTTGAATATGAATGTCTGCCTCCGGATATCGATGAAGCCATCATCCCGGGTGAAGATGCGAGTAGTTATGTCTGTCGGCTGGCCAAATCGAAGGCAAATCGAGTGGCTGTCGAGCACCCGCAAGCGGTAGTAATCGGCTCGGATCAATGTGCCCTGCTGGGTGAGAAAATCCTCGGTAAACCGGGATCCCATGAAAACGCCTTACGCCAACTGAGAGAGGCCCAGGGAAAGACCGTGGTTTTTCATACCGCTGTTTGTGTGTTGAACCTGTCAACGGGATACAGTTCAGTTGAGGATGTCGTGACCGAAGTTGAATTCCGCAATCTGAGCGAACAACAGCTGGATCATTATCTGCGCATCGAAAAGCCCTACCAGTGTGCGGGTAGTTTCAAGTCAGAGGGTTATGGCAGCTGCCTGTTAAAAAAAATACACGGAGAAGACCCTACCGCGCTGATCGGATTACCCCTGATTAGATTGACCAGGATGCTGGAGAATGCGGGGGTCGAGATAGTCTAGGGTCGAATGCCTGGTATTAGTTTATTGCCATATTGCCGAGGAAATACTCGCTTATTCCGCGACCGACACTGCTGCCGATACGATCGGCAACTCGTTCAAGCAGGTTGGCCTTCGGCGTGAAATCGACAATATCTTCGGCTTCGAGCTCCCGCGCGATACTCCGGGTTGTGCCGTAAGCATCAACCAGGCCCAGCGCCAGGGCCTTTTCGCCACTCCATATCAGGCCGCTGAAAGTATCGTCGTTTTCTACCAGGCGATCCCCCCTGCCAAGTTTTACCGCGTCGATAAAGTGACCATGGACTTCGTTGAGCATCGATTGCAAATGGGCCTTCTGTTCACTTTGTTCGGGTAGAAATGGATCGAACAACCCCTTGTTCTCACCGGCAGTCAGTAATCGTCTTTCGACGCCAATCTTCTTCATCAGTTCGACAAAGCCGAAAGCATCCATACGAACACCGATCGAGCCAACCAGGCTTGACTGGTTGGCGTAAATTTTATCTGCAGCGGCGGCGACAAAATAACCTCCGGATGCAGCCATATCAACAACCACCGCGTACACGGGTATGCTTTTATGTTCCTGCTTCAGACGCATGATTTCATCGAAAATATAGGCTGACTGTACCGGAGATCCACCCGGGGAATTGATCTCGATGACAATACCGGCAGTATCGCCGTGCTTGAAGGCCGATTTAAGACCGGAAATCACGTTCTCGGAACCAGCCGCCTCGCCACTGGCGATTACTCCGGAAAGCTTTACCAGCGCCGTATGCTTGTCCCCGTCAGCCTCTAAATCCATGTCACCCGAGCCGCTCAGGAATACGATAGTTACGACGCTTATATAAACGATGAAAAACAACATGAAGCCTACCCGCCAGCGCCGGGCCCGGGTCTGCTCTTTTAGTGCAGCAAAGACCAGGCGGTCAACGATTGACTGGGCCTGTTTATCATTGCCTGGGCTCGATTGGCTGGTACTGGATTCGTTATCTGACATCTTGATTCCTGTTTCCTGTGCAAGTTGTTCTAGGTGGCCAAACCGTCGTCGCCAGTGCCGAACAGCTTTTCGAACTCGGCAGGCAACGGCGCATTGACGACCAGTTCAGGTGTATATTTACTGCCTGGCAATTCAAGGCTGGAAGCATGCAGCATCAAGCGGTTAATACCGCGTTTGCGCATGGCACGATTAAAATCCGCATCGCCATACTTGTCATCGCCTGCTATTTCGTGACCTTGCGCCTGGCAGTGCACCCTGATTTGATGGGTACGACCAGTGACAAGTTCCACCTGGATAATGCTGTATAGCTGACCGTCTTGCACCACCCTGACCCGACTAATAGCCGGTTTCCCGTTGATGTCAACCCGCACGCGTCTTTCCCCGTTGGCAAGATGAATTTTTTTCAGCGCAAGTCCGATCTCGATAGTCTCTTGTGGCCAACGCCCTTTAACCACCGCACAATAGTTTTTGCTAAGCGATTTGTCCTGCAATGCATCCTGCATTGCCAGTAGCGCCTGTCGATGCTTGCTCAATAGCAGGCAGCCGCTGGTGTCGCGATCAAGCCTGTGTACAAGATCGATATCATCGCCCTGTCTTAGCAGGCGCATCGCGTCGATAATTCCATAGTCCACTCCTGAACCCGCATGCACTGCAAGTCGCGGGGGTTTGTCTATGACGAGAATATGTTCATTTTCAAACAGTATACTGTGCTCCAGTCGTGTCAGTAGCTGATGCGACGGCTTTAATTTTTCTCTTGATTCCAGTTCCATACGCAAAGGTGGAATCCTGACCAGGTCACCAATTTTAAGCTTGTACTCCGGTTTGCAACGCTTCTTATTGACGCGAACCTCGCCCTTTCTGATGATGCGATAAACGCGGGTTCGGGGCACATTCGCGAGTTGCTTGAAGAGGAAGTTATCTAGTCTCTGCCCGAGTTGGGCGGCAGAAATCTCGACCAGGTTAACGGCGCTTTTTTGTGGGTTATTTGAATTCAATGGCTGGCAGTCTGCGGAAACTATGTTATATTCCCTGCCGTAGCATTGTACTGCCTAAGTTCCAGGCAAAACACTACCAAATCAGTTTTTTAATGGGAAGCAGACTCCAAATAAGGTGTGTTTCCCCAACGAATTAGTCCGTGGCAAGCGGCGTATTAGCGCTTGGCCCCAGGGCTCTCAGTTACCATAGGCCAATGTACTGCCTCATACAAATTTTTGTTCTGATTAAAAACTTCCTACTCACCAGCGGTTTACAGGAACCCCTGTACAAGGAAGTGACGCCTGCACAGATAAAAATCGAAAACCAGGTGGCAGAACAAACAAATCGCAGTGCCCGGCCGTTCAAGCAAGGCAATAATTCCAATGAAACGAATTTTAATAAATGCCACCCAGGCCGAAGAGCTCAGGGTGGCGATGGTCAATGGCCAGCTACTTTACGACCTCGATATCGAAGTACCCTCTCGAGAGCAGAAGAAGTCAAATATATACAAGGGTAAAATAGCTCGAGTCGAACCCAGTCTCGAGGCCGCCTTCGTTAACTACGGCGCCGAACGCCATGGTTTCCTCCCGTTTAAAGAAATTGCCAAGCAGTATTTCGGTGATGCCCCGCGGGACAACAACGGTAAACCCATTCTTAAAGACGCGCTTAAAGTCGACCAGGAGATAATAGTCCAGGTCGAAAAAGAAGAGCGTGGTAACAAGGGAGCCGCCTTAACCAGTTTTATCAGCCTGGCCGGCAGGTTCCTGGTAGCGATGCCGCAAAATCCACGCGCCGGTGGTGTGTCAAGGCGAATCGAGGGTGAAGACCGCGATGAGCTCAAAAAAACGCTTGCGGAATTAACCATGCCGGAAGGTATGGGCGTGATCGTTCGTACCGCCGGCGTCGGGCGCTCCACGGAAGAAATGCAGTGGGACCTTGATTACCTGTCCCAGGTCTGGAGTGCTATCGAAAACGCTTCCCATGACAAGCCGGCACCGTTTTTGATTTACCAGGAATCCGATATCGTGGTGCGGGCTTTGCGCGATCACTATCGCAACGATATCGGGGAAATCCTGATCGATTCGAAGCAGGCTTACCAACAAGCCCACGATTTCATGTCAATGGTCATGCCGGGTTCGATCAATAAGCTCAAACTATTCGAAGACAAGTTACCGCTATTCAATCGATTTCAAATCGAAAACCAGATCGAGTCCGCTTTTTCCAGGGAAGTCAGCCTGCCATCGGGTGGCGCAATAGTAATCGATCATACCGAGGCATTAATCTCGATTGATGTTAACTCTGCGCGTGCTACCAGGGGTAGCGATATTGAAGAAACCGCGAAGCAGACAAATCTCGAAGCTGCCGATGAAATCGCTCGCCAGTTAAGAATTCGAGACCTGGGTGGCCTGATCGTAATTGATTTTATCGATATGATGCAGAACCGGAATCAGCGCGAGGTTGAAAATCGGCTACGCAATGCAGTTTATGATGATCGCGCCAGGGTCCAGATCGGACGAATTTCTCGCTTCGGCTTACTCGAAATGTCTCGCCAAAGGTTGCGGCCGTCGCTCGAGGAATCGAGCCAGATTGTATGCCCTCGATGCAGTGGCCAGGGCACGATACGAGATGTGGAGTCGCTTTCGCTGGCCGTATTGAGGCTTTTGGAAGAGGAATCGCTGAAGGACAATACCGGTAAGATTCTTGCCAAGATGCCAGTCGAATGTGCGACCTATTTATTGAATGAAAAGCGCGAGAAAATTGATAGCCTGGAACAACGACGCGAGGTCCATATCGTCGTTATCCCGGATCCAAAGCTCGAAACCCCGCATTACGAAATTGAGCGCGTCAAGGATAACGATACCCATCGTCATGAATCGAATTACAAGAAATCTTATGAGATGACGACTCCTGAACAGCCAGTTGACCTGGTAGAGAGGGCGAGTAGCAACGTTGCCACGCCTGAAACAGCAGCCGTACAAAGCATAACGCCACCCACGCCAAGGCCTGCCGCATCGCCACCACCTGTGAAACCGTCTACCAGTGAAAGTGGTTTTCTTGGCAAGATTGTAAACCTGCTGATCGGGAATGGTGAAAAGCCCACCGAGGAACCGGTTGAGGAAACGCAGGCCAAACCGGAGAATCGTCCGAATCGCGGTGGTAATCGCGGTCGGCGCGGCAAACCTCGTGGTGGACAAAATCGTCAACGTAGCAATGCAGCGGCAAGAAACAAAGACGCAAACAAAACTGCAAACGCACAGGACAAAGACCAGGGTGAGTCCGAGAAGTCCGGTACGGGTGAAGCCAGACGCGCTAACCAGTCACGGCCGGGGCGTTCACGCGGTGGAAATCGTGGCGGAAATCGCGGCAATCGAGCGCGCCAGCAAGACAACAAGGCTTCACAGGAAAATAAACCTGCAGCAGAGACGAAACAACGCCAACCACGTAAAAAAGCCGAAACAGACGGTAATCGCCAGGCGCAAAGCAAACCCGATGCAGATGGTAACCGCCGACCGGAGAGTAAAGTGGGAGCAGAGGATAATCGTCAACAGCAGAGTGAATCCCAACAGGCTGCCGGGTCTGATTCTGGCAACAGCGAAGCTCGAAAATCGCGATCAAAGAGTACACGAAAACCTAAAGCGGCAGAGTCGAAAGAATCACAGGGACAGCAGCAATCTGAAAAGACAGGGGAAGGTAAAAAGTCTGCGGCAGGTCATAAAACTAAGGCGGATAAGGCGAAGCCGGATACTCCCCGCGCAGAAGCAACCACCGAATCCGTACAATCAAGAAATAAAAATGACAATGGCTCTACTCCAGGCACTGAAAAACCGGAGTCGAAGCCTAAAGTTGAATCCACTAATCCTGGGCCGGCTACAACCTCGTCAGCCCAGACCGGCCCGACGGGCGTCGGACAGGATTCATGAGATCACAGCTCACCCGAACCATTCAAATGACCCGGGTGAGGTGATCATTATTTCTCAAGTTCCTTAAGAATTTCATCGGTGATATTTACTGCATCGCTGGCGTAGGCAATACTCGCGTCAGTAAAGATGAAATCGTAACCATTTTTAGTGCCGTAGCTTTGGATAACCGCCTTTATCGATACCTGCACTTCCTGCAATAACTCTCTTTGCTTCGCCTGCAGGTCTTCCTTCAGCGACTGTTGCTCAAATTGAAAACGACGCTTGTTCTGGATGATATTTTCCTCGGCCTTTTGCTTCTGCTCATCACTCATTACCGCACTATCGGTCTGATAGGTTTTTTCCATTTGCTGGATGCCCTGTGCGAGTGTGCGCAGGCTTTGTTCACGATCGCCAAATTGTTTCTGCAACTCGGTATTGGCGGCAATGGCTTGCGGTGATTGTTCAAGCAATACCTTGGAATTGATGAATGCGGTCTTGCCGGCAGCGTTCAGGCCGATGCTGACCATTGCGAGTAATATAAAGGTTATAAATTTCATGCGTTGATGTCTCTTATTAATTAATTAGGGAATCATGGTCCTGCGACCTTTGCTGGAGCAGTTTCTCGATTTTCTTCGCATCTTCGTAGAGCTTCTTTATGCGATCTTGCGAATACGGATTGCCTATCTCCTCCGGGCCAGTTGGTTTGTTCTGGGTCGGTGTTGGTTCGTCCGAACCGGATTCTTCGGGCGCCACGTTTACTGCCTGGATCACGTTTGTATTGGGATCAAAGCCCTTGAGGGTATACTCGACCCCCTCTGGTGGTGGTTCGCTGGTAAACTGGATATTGCCATTGCTATCGTACCACCTGTAAAAAATATCCTTGCCACCCAGGTCCTCGTCTAGCGGTGCCGTAATATTCGCATCGGAGATATTTGGCATGTCCGGCATCGAGAAGTCTGGCATTGAAAAATCGGGCAGGCTAATATCCGACAAGCTCATCATGGTCTTACCACTATCATCCTTCAGGATTGTAAAGGGTAACATCATTGCGATAAATAATACCGCGATCATAACTTTGGCGAACAATTTCATCAGGATTTCCGAATCCGCAGAATAATCCAGAGAGTATAGCTTTTTACTCTCGAATTTCAGTCGCACCTTGCATGTATGGCTGCAATACGTCGGGAATCCTGATACTGCCATCAGCTTGCTGGTAATTCTCCATGATGGCTATCAGGGTTCGGCCCACGGCCAAGCCCGATCCGTTCAAGGTATGCACCAGTTCGGGTTTACCTGTTTCCGGGTTACGCCAGCGAGCTTTCATGCGACGTGCCTGGAAATCGGTCATATTGCTGCAGGAGGAAATTTCGCGGTAGGCATCCTGGCCGGGTAACCAGACTTCGAGATCGTAGGTCTTGGTTGATGCAAATCCCAGGTCACCGCCACACAGGATAACTTTACGATAGGCAAGCCCCAGCAATTGCAGAATGGTTTCGGCGTGCCCGGTTAGTTGTTCCAGGGTATCCATCGAATCTTCAGGCTTTACGATCTGTACCAGCTCGACTTTTTCGAACTGGTGTTGGCGGATCATTCCACGCGTGTCCTTGCCGTAAGAACCCGCCTCGGAACGAAAGCACGGTGTATGTGCAACAAATTTCAGCGGTAACTCCTTTGCCTCGACGATACTATCGGCAACAAAATTGGTAACCGGTACTTCGGCAGTCGGAATCAGGTAGAGGTTATGATTCTCGGATTCGATGTGAAACAGGTCTTCCTTGAACTTGGGTAACTGGCCGGTGCCCATCAGTGTAGTCTCGTTGACAAGGTAAGGGGCGTAAGCTTCGACGTAGCCGTGTTCGAGGATGTGCTGGTTTATCATGAACTGGATCAAGGCACGCTGCAGCGTGACCAGCGGTCCTGTCATGGTGACAAACCTGGCACCGGCAAGCCTGGCAGCACGTTCAAAATCCATGCCACCCAACGCTATACCAAGATCTATATGGTCCCTGGGTTCAAAATCGAACCGGGGTTGCTCGCCCCACTGCAACACCTCGGTATTGTCAGCCTCGCTATCCCCAGCAGGAACCGAATCATGCGGTACATTGGGTATCCCGAGGAGTAAACTGTCGAGCTCGCTTTGCAGCGTACTCAACTCGGCTTCAGCGGTTTTTAACTGTTCTCCCAGGTTCGCCACCTCATCCAGCAATGGTTCGATGTCGTCACCCCTTGCCTTGGCTTCACCGATGACCTTTGAACGGGTATTGCGTTCGCTTTGCAGGTTCTGGGTAGACACCTGCAGGGATTTACGGTGCTCTTCCAGCCGACCGAAGGCTGACACGTCAAAGTCAAATTTCTTAATTTTTAATTTCTCGACCACGCTGTCGAGATCGCTACGTAATAATTTTGAATCAAGCATCTCTAGATCATTTGTTTTGCGGCGACCAAACCTGCCCAGGCGCCGAGTATGCATAACAACACGCTGAACAGGATATAGATGATGGCTTTAAGCATTGCATCGTTACCAGCCAGTTGCAGCGTGTCCATGGCAAAGGTTGAAAAGGTAGTGAAAGAACCCAGGAATCCGGCCAGCAAGCCGATTCTGATTTCTTCACTGACATGGAAGCGGTGCACCAGCAGCACCGATAAAAAACCCATCACCAGCGAACCGAGCAAGTTGACCACCAGGGTGCCATAGGGAAAGCCCTGGCCAAGCCATTGGTAGGTTGAGGCCGACATCCAGTAACGGGAGACCGCACCCAAAGAGCCGCCTGCAGCAATTGCGAAGTAGATAGACATTTCAGGTTTGAATTAAAATGAGATATTGTACCAGTCACTAGCAAAGATGCACCCGCATCAGCGCGAATAAACCGGCCAGGCAGCACTGAATTAATCCCTTGTCTAAATCAGAATCCATAAAAGCGATCGGGCTCGAGCTCGGTTTTCAGCAGGTTGGTATTACCGATGTCGAGCTCGATTCGCATCATCAACATTATGCAGACTGGATTGCGCGTAATTATCACGGCGAAATGGGCTACATGGCGCGCAATGTCAGCAAGCGATTACATCCATCCGAGCTGGTTCCGGATACCTTGTCGGTGATTTGTGTACGCCTGGACTACCTGGTTGAAGAATCCCGGGACCTATTTGACCTCCTCGACCATGATCGCCTGGCCTATGTTTCCCGCTACGCACTCGGCCGTGACTACCATAAGCTGATGCGAAAACGATTGCAGAAATTCGCTGATGGTATCAAGCGGCTCCATGGAAGCATGGGATACCGGGTTTTTACCGATAGCGCACCGGTACTGGAAAAAGCGCTCGCGGCCAA
>JARFPR010000126.1 GCA_029288195.1 Gammaproteobacteria bacterium
TCGTTTTGTGCCAGGTGATGGGTCAGGATGCCGGTGGGTTCATTAGAGTCGCGATAACCGAGTCGTTTTGCGATCAGGTGCTGGACCAGGATCGCGATTGCGGGATAGACGCCGATGAATCCGCCCTGGTGACGCCAGTTGACCGGATCGAGATGCGTGTTTACCTGGCGTAACCCGGGGGCAGGACAGGCCTTACGGCAAACTTTCATGGTTGAAATTCCGCAAAATCCGATTTTGGCCAGACGGGTAACAATCTCGTCGTCAATCCGATTCCACGGCGGTACCAACACCGGTTTGAATCGAGCGGAGAAATGCTGGTGAAGTATCTGGTAACCCCGCTCCAGATCGGCGATCGATTTGTCGATGGTTTGTGTGCCGCCGAGCTCGAGCTTGCGTTGCCCCGGCGCTGCGTGGTTTTCATGCGCAAAGCCGTGTTGAAGTACCCAGGTCAAAGAATTCTGTTGCAGGAAATCAACGAGTTCGGGCTTGAGTCCGGTCGGGATTACCGCAAGCGCCAACGGAACCTCCTGGTTGTGACTTAAGCCGACCAGCCTGTCGAGGGCGACACCCGGTTCGGTCGCGTCGTCGTCGCGCCACCAGAAATGAACCGTTTGGCCCGCGTCCGCCCAGGTATCGAGTTCACGGCCGAGCCACTGCCAGGCCTGGACAGCCATGGTTTTCAATTCTCCTCTCCCGTGCGACGCAACCATTCCAGGACCATGGTGGCACTGTTTATTCCACCCGCGAGGTTTACTTCGAGAGCGGAACTTTGCTGATCAGCCTTTGCGATGGCCCTTGCCATTGCTGCCGGAGCCAGGTCGTCCTGTGGTAGCAGAACCAGGCGGCCGCGGTCCTGCAATTTTTGTGCGCGCATGGTTTGTTCAATTTCGTCTGCCTCTGCATAGGGAATAACCACCGCAGGGGTATCGCTATTGAGAATGTCCGTGACCGTGTTGTAGCCTGCTTGTGATATTGAAAGCCTGGCGCGTTTTAACAGATCACTGAAATCGGATCGATTGCGCTCGATCTGAAACCCTTCACCAGCGATTTGCTGCAGTGCTCGAAACTGCGAATCATCAATAGATGGACTCACCAGGATGCGCCAGTGCAGTTTGTTAAACTCTGATAAAGGTTTTGCCGCGATTGCAGTTTTCAATATTTCGAGGCCGGTAACACTGCCGCCAGCAGAAACCAGCACTTCACCGACACCCACACCTGGCGGTGCCAACTCATGATCAGGTGCACAGATAAAACCACTGTACGAGACTTTTTCATCGATACGCGCGGCGAGGGCAAAGCTATCGGCAAGTTGAGCGATCTTTTGATCTCCATGAACCAGGACGTGATCATAATATTGATCGATTAACTCGCAAATTTCTTCGTTTCGGCCGGGTTTTGTTTTTGGCTGGAGAATATCCCTTATCGATGCAATGACTTGGACACAATCAACACTGTGCCTGGCTGCCTCAAGTAACGGTATCAACTCGAAACGCATCATGCGCCGTCCAAACGGGAAGGTCTCGGTAATTAATACCTGCGGAGAGAAG
Source organism: Gammaproteobacteria bacterium (assembly GCA_029288195.1). Taxonomy (GTDB): domain Bacteria; phylum Pseudomonadota; class Gammaproteobacteria. The sequence continues at coordinate 1,548 of JARFPR010000126.1, forward strand.
GCTTCGAAAAACGCGAGTAACTTTTGCTTGCGCCGGGAGCGCCAGTTGTCGTCAATGTCTTTACCATTGCCATCAAGCAGGCGACTGAAGCTACCATCGGGACTGTAGACCGGGGGTAATTGCCGGAGCTTAACGGTTTCGGGAATCGTCAGTTCGCGTGGCATACCACCGGATAACAGTTCGACCTCGAAGTTTTGCCGCGCAAGTTCGGCTGCCAGGTACAGCGATCGCTGCAAGTGCCCGATACCGAGCAGATGCTGGACATAGATCATGACTCGCAACGAAGAACTAATCGGTGACTCCGAATTCAGGCGGTAATGCTTTTCTGCTCGGAAGGTTCGAGGCACTCGCGGACCATTTCGGCTATGGTTTCATGCCCTTCAAGTAAGCCGGGTATATGTGCCAACGAGGGTCTGGTTTGTTGTGGCAGGTTACGTAATGCGGCAGCCATTCGCTGCGGGTCAAGTCCATGCGCGGGATCGAGCATTGTAGCGAGTCCCAGGCCAACTGCTCGCTCCGCTCGAATCAACTGCTCCTGACGTGGAACTGATCGTGGCACGATCAAGGCGGGCTTGTCGAGGGTCAGGATTTCGCAAAAAGTGTTATAGCCACCCATCGCAACGATCGCGATTGCTTTTTTCATCAATAATTCAATGTGACTGTCGAATGTAATAATTTCGACGTTCGGTAAGTCTTCGCAGCGCTCATGGAAGTTCTGCTGTTCGGCAGCCGGCATAAAAGGACCGGTTACGATGATCGCGCGATGCGGTTGTTCCCCGCCCGACTCGTACGCGCTGATGACCCAGTCAACCATGTCGATGCCGTCTCCGCCACCGCCTGCGGTTACCAGGATGAAGGGTTCATCGTGGTTGGTGGGCGCAATCCAGTTACGATCACTTGGAATTTCGCGTCCCAGGTAACCGGTAAAGGAAAGCTTGTTTTCTATCGTGGCGGACAGGCCCAGGCCTTCAATGGGGCTACCCATTGCTTTTAAACCGTAAATCCAGATATCGTGGTAGAGATGTTCCAGCACCGGTGCAACCTCTTTACGCTCCCATTCGTTTTTCAACAGTGAAGTCTCATCCATGATATCGCGTAATCCGAGTACGTTGATGGTACCCTTTTGTTTAAGCATTTCGAGCGTACTGGTTACTTCTCCCTTCAAACCGGTGGGCTCTTTATCGACTAGGAATATATCGGGTTTAAAAGTGGCCGCGGTGTGGTAAATAATCGACTCCCTCATTGCCAGTGTTTCTTCCAGGTCGATATGCAGTGCCAGCGAAGTATATTCGCCATCCTTTAGCTTTATGACGCCTGGAATGCGCACGAAGTCGACGCGGGCCTTAAAATCAAAGCTGCCAATGATCGGTGAACCGGACAGAATAAGGACCGATAGACCCTTGTAACGCGCGACCAGCGAATGGGCGATCGAACGACAGCGTCGCAAGTGACCGAGGCCAAACGAATCATGGCTATAGATAAGAATCCTGGATTGTTCCAGTCGCTCTGTCATTTCATCCGTACCAGGCTGAGTACTCGTCGCAGACTACACTGAAATTGCCGTAAACGCACTGTCGTTTGGCGATTTTATATGTAAGCATGGGAATTAATGGCGACCGATCCTGTCTCATATTCATGACTCAGGAAGCGTCCTCTGGAGCCGGTATTGAATAATAAAATAGCCAGTAACAGCCCTGAATCCGGACGATCCCTGCTCGGACGCGATTTCCAGGATCAAATATTACCCGAGCGGTTGCGTAAGTCGATACAGGATCAGCAGGAACGTAGTGAAATTCTGATTAGCGTGATCCAGTTGGCGATTGTCTTCACCTTCGGTTTGCTCTATTCATTAGCGCCCAAAACCTTCTCACAAGAGGCTGACTTTGCCCCGGTGCCCTGGGTATTGGCGCTGTACCTTGTGTTCAGCCTGATACGCCTGGGACTGGCGGTAAATCGTAAACTTCCCGACTGGATGTTATATCTTTCGTCGGTTGCCGATATTGCTCTTTTAATGGGCCTTATCTGGAGCTTCCATTTGCAGTACGAGCAACCGCCATCCTTTTACCTGAAGGCACCGACGCTGCTCTACCTGTTTATCTTTATCGCGATACGGGCGTTGCACTTCGATCCACGCTTTGTCATTTCAACGGGTGTAAGTGCGGCGATCGGCTGGGTATTCATGGTTGTTTACGTGCTGGTTATTGACCCCTCAAATAGCATGATTACACGAGATTATGTCGAATACATGACTTCCAACAGCGTTTTGATCGGTGCAGAATTTGACAAGATTGTATCCATTTTGATGGTTACCGGCGTGCTTGCACTGGCACTACATCGCGCCAGGGGCTTGCTTATCGAATCGGTTATCGAAGGAAGTGCTGCTCGGGACTTATCGAGATTTGTACCCGAAGAGGTGGCGAAAAAGGTTATTCAATCGGAAGAGGGCGCCATTACCGGCAAAGGGGAGGTTAGCGAATGTACCATCCTGTTTACCGATATCGAGGGCTTCAC
>JARFPR010000028.1 GCA_029288195.1 Gammaproteobacteria bacterium
CGGCCCAATTTAACCCAGTCAGAAAAAAATTGAGAGCAATTTAAAAAAAAACCATCGCAGGCCGCCTACCGGGCCAGGCCATTTGATTCAGCCGAACCCGGCTTCACGCTGACGAATTACCGCGCTTAGTACCTCGTTGTATGGCGTCGGTATGCCAAGTTGCTGTCCGAGTTCGACCGCCATGCCGTTGATCGCGTCAATTTCAGATGGGCGTTCAGCATGGTGGTCCAGCAACATCGATGGCCGCGCGCCGGGCATCTTGAGGCCGAACGCGGTAACATATTCAATCGGGTCGTCAAAGGTAAAGACGATGTTCCTGGCCTGGCCCAGTGCATAGACCTCAAGCGCACAACCCTGCGCGATGGACCAGGTAGCCGGGTCGGCCATCAGCTCGCCCAGGGTATAGTCGAACACAGTGCAGGGACCACTGAAGGCAACATTGCAGATGTACTTGCCCCAGATGAGCTGGTCGATATCCTCGAACGCTTTCGCATTGAAACCGGCTTGCTTCCAGACCCCGGTGATGCGCTCCAACCGCTCGGTTATGCCCCCGTTCATTTCACCGACGCGAATCAGGTTCATCGCGTTGTGATGCACGTGACCCGGCCCCTTCATCGACGCACCGAAGCCATCGGCAACACCGAGCAGGACCCGCTCGGTCTCCATAAATTGTGCGATGCGCTCCCCCGCCCCGAGGCCGTTCTGGATTGTAATTACAACCGACTCTGACCCCATTAGTGACGCAATCGTTTTGGCCGCCGCACCGACACCCGAGGCCTTGGTCGCGAGTACATAGAGATCACAATCACCGACATCTTCTGCATCGGTGGTTGCGTTGATGCCTTGCACCAGGCGATCTCCGCTCGCACCCTCGACACGCAGGCCGGCCTGGTTGATCGCGTCGACGTGATCCTGCCAGATATCCACCGCCCAGACCTCATGCCCGGCCTCGGCCATGAGCCCGGCATAGACGGAACCCATCGCACCGACACCAAATATTGCTATTTTCATTGCTGTTGCATCGCCTCCGCGGGCAAACGTATATCAAACCTGTTACGTAATTTCTGCTCCATTTCGACAGAAATATGCCGCGGATAATGTTGTTGCAGAATCTGCCGGGTACGTTCGCGCGCGACTTCGTGAATGTCCTTCGAGCCATCCGCTTCCCATTCGTCGATCGGGCGCCGGTCGCCGATCTCGGGATAAACAACATCGGTTTGCATACGTTGCAGGGTTTCCGGCTGGCCGAGAAAGTGACCGTCACCGTGCACCACCTCGTCTATTGTCGCCACCGCGAGGGCCGCCTCGCTAACCTCGATCCCGCTTAGCGATTTCATGATGCTGCCCAGCATATCGTTATCGACCACGTAACTTTCGAGCGCACAGCCCATCAGGCTCGCCTGCATGCCGCCAGCCTGGGTAATCAGGTTAGAACCGGCCTGGGCCGCGAGCGCTACCGTCAGGCATTTCTCGTAACCGCTTTGCGCATCCGCGGTCTTGCTATCGGTGGCGCCGGCAATGGTCGAGTTGGGTAAATCGTAGTAATTCGCCATCTGCGCGCTCGCCGCCATCGTGATTGCAGCTTCTCCGCTACCGCCACTCATCGCGCCGGTGCGCAAATCGGTGACCAGTGGACGCGTGCCGAAGATGATCTTTGCCCCGGGATTGACCAGCCACGCGAAAATCATGCCGGACAGGGTCTCTGCAATGGTCTGCGCAACGGTACCGGCGATGGTTACCGGGCTCGACGCGCCCATCTGGCCGAAGGTATTCGAATGCAGCGGAATGCCGAGGCGCGCAGCCTCGGCCATCACTTCACAGGAATCGGCATCGAAGCGCATCGGCGGCACCGGCGGGTTGATATTGAGCGACAGGAAAGGACGTTGGTAAAAGGCCTCGCGTGAACCGGCAATGGTAAAGCACATTTCGGCGATTTCCTCGACATGCACAGCCAGAGACACCGACGAAAACACGTGCTTGCTGGTGCCGGCCAGGCAGGCGTAGGCGGTATTGATATCGAGGCTGTGCAGGTCAGGCATATCACGCGCCACCAGCGAGCGGCTGAAGAAATGGATATGTTCGAGGCTGTCGACCACGCGCGCGGCATCGTAGAGATCGCGTAAATTCGATTCTCGATAACGCCCGCTTTCCAGGTCCATGATCATCGGCGCGGCGCCCCCTGAACCGACGTGCACGCGCCTGCCGCCAAGCTGCATATCGTGTGCGGGATTTTGACCGCAGAGTTTGAAATCCCTGGAAAATCCATTGAGGGCACGATCGATTAAGTCCGCAGAAAAGTGCAGACGCCCGTCCGGGTCGAGGCTGCCACCTGCCGCCGTGACATGCTCGATGACGATAGCGGGAGCCTCCGACATGCCCACGTCCTGCAGTATCTTACGCACTGCCTGGTCGACCACCGGCAGGTCCGCTTGATCCAGGGGTTGGTAGCGCCCGCCGACGATGCCACTTAATTGCCGCGGTTGCGGAGTTGAACCAGAAGCGGCAGAGGGTCGGCGGCGACGTTTTTTTCTGGCGCGCTGTTCGGTGTCAGATTCAGACATGATCGCCTGATTCAGACAGTTTGCTTGCGCCGGTTACGCTTACGTTGTTTCTGTTGCAGGAGCGATTCCCGGCTGCCATCGTGCCAACTGCCAAACAGCTTATCGAAAGGGGTAGTGGTGTTGCCGTAGTTGAAATTGAAATACTGGTGATGCAGCTGGTGGTACCAGTCGCCCGTGCTGACGCGAAAATTACGCGTGATCCGAATGTAGTCGAAACCCGAATGTGAAAATGCGGGGCTGATTGCCTGGAACAATCCAGTCAATACGATAATTACTGGATGCACTGGAACAAACCACCACAGAACGAACAGGCTGAAGTAGACAGCATGTTCGAGCGGATGCATCGAAATCCCGGTCCAGGGACCGGTATTGACGTTGCGGTGGTGTAATTCATGCGCCACCTTGTAAATCGGTTGCCAGTGCAACAGGCGATGAACAAAGTAGAAATGGAGTGTGCTCCAGAAAAAAACCGCCAGCAGGCCAAACACAAAATAGATCGGATGCTCGGCAATTGCGGGTATCGGCACCCTGCCATTGGCGTAAATCCAGTAAGTAATGACTTCGTAGAAAGTCCAGAATGAGACCCCGGAGACAATACACCAGAACATGTTGTCCTTGACCTGGTCTCCCCACAGGAAAGACTCGTTACCGGTCGCCAGCCACTTGTCATGGAATTTGTATTGCCGCTCCTGGGAGCGACGCAGGTAAAGCCACCAGTGCAAACCCCCGACAATCAGCGTCAGCAGGACTGCGTTACGCAGCCATATCAATGCAATCCAGCCCGGCTCGAATTCAGCCATGGTTGCCAGTGATGGCGTTAGCAAGTACCAGCTGACAAAAGCGAGACCGATGAAAAGGTGGCCCCAGGGAAACAACATATCGAAAAACAGCCATTTCAAAGCTGCTATGGGCCGCGGTGGCCAGAGGTAAAGCGGAGGTGTCCCTATCGTCGATTCGGGCTGGTAGTCGCCAGCAGGATTATAGGGTGATGTTGCCATAACAGAGTCTCCGCAACGGATACAATCAAATGATTCTAGCGCCGTGTCGCCTTGCAGGTAAAGACCTTAATGTGACAGTTTGCACGGCTTACCCCAAATAGATTTAGGATTTGATTTTTCTCAGGCCAAAAGCTGCTTATAATCCGCGCATCTCAATTTGCCGGCTGCCACATGAGTTTTGCAACCATAGAGCTATCACGGCAGGGTCCGGTCGCCCTGCTAGGACTGAATCGCCCGGACAAGCTCAACGCGATCAATGCGACCATGATCGACGAAATTAACCGTGCGCTCGATGAGATTGAAAACGACGACACGGCACAGGCGATTGTTGTCTATGGTAACGGACGCGCCTTCAGCTCCGGATTCGATCTACAGGCCGGCGTCGCGGCGAACCGGACCACCGAGGCCGACTGGCGCGAGGCAATCGATGCCGACCTCGAGTTGATCATGCGTTTCTGGCATAGCCCAAAACCGACCATTGCGGCGGTGCACGGTTACGTGCTGGCCGGCGGTTTTGAAATTGCACTCGCCTGCGACATGACCGTCTGTGACTCCGCGAGCCTGTTCGGTGAACCTGAGCTGCGTTTCGGCAGCAGCATCGTCGCACTATTACTGCCCTGGTATGTCAATCCAAAGCGCGCCAAGAAGATGTTGCTCAGCGGCCAGGACCGCATGAGTGCCGCCGAGGCACTCGAACAGGGCATCGTTAACGAGGTCGTAAGCGAAGGTGAGTTGATGCGGCGTGGCGTTGCACTGGCACGCGAAGTTGCTCTTATGGATCCTGACTCGGTCAGAATGACCAAGCAGGCCATTAACCAGACCTATGAAATCATGGGGCTTGGCAAGGCGCTGCGCATGGGCGCCGATACCTCGGTCCAAATCGAAACCCTCGAGACAGATCTACGCAGGCAATTCAACCAGGTACTGCGCAGCGAGGGCATGAAGGCTGCACTGGCATGGCGTGAGGCAAGACTGGGCAAAGATGAGTAAGCATCGGCTAGATCCTTTGCTGAAACCCGCCAGCATCGCACTGGTCGGGGTCTCCGACAGGACCGATAGCCCCGGGCAGGTGCTTGCCAGGATGGTGATCGAATCGGATTACGCGGGCGAAGTCTACCCGGTGAATCCGCGTTACCAGAAGATACTCGACCAGGTATGCTATCCCACCCTGGAATCACTACCGGTCAGGGTTGATCATGTCGTCATCGCGCTCGGCAACGCACACCTCGAAAGCGCCTTGCAGGCGACAATCGAACATGGTGCCGGGGCCGCAACTATTTACTCCAGCGCTGTTCTAGAACAGGACTCCGAGCCTGTTCTGCAACAACGCCTGGCGACGATGGCAGATGCGGCCGGGCTGATGATCTGTGGTGTCAACGGCATGGGCTTTTACAGCGTCAGCCATAATTTGTATGCGGGTATCTTTCCGCGCGCCGCCGAAATCATCAAGGGCGAGATCAGCTATATCGCGCAGTCCGGGTCCGCGTTTACCACGCTTTGCCACAACGGTTGCCGGCTTGGATTCAACCTCTGCGTATCCGCTGGCACCGAAATCACGACAACCGTAGCCGACTACATGGACTGGAGCCTCGAGCAAAGCGATACCCGTGTGATCGGTCTGTTTCTCGAAACGGTGCGTGATCCCGGGGCCTTTGTCGCCGCGCTCGAAAAAGCGAATGCCCGCAACATTCCGGTGGTGATTCTGAAAATCGGCAAGTCGCCACTGGGTGCGGCGATGGCGTTGACTCATACCGGCGCAATTGCGGGCAATCACGCCGTGTTCCAGGCCTTGTTCAAACGCTACGGGGTAATCGAAGTAGACGACTTCGACGAAATGGCGTCGATATTGATGCTGCTGCAATCGGGACGTGAGGCGGCCGACGGTGGGTTTGCCGCCGCATTCGAGTCTGGCGGTTTCAGGGAGCTGGTTACCGATGAAGCCTTTGAACTCGGCATCGAGTTTGCAAAACTGGAAGATACGACCAGGCAAATACTCAAACAGAATCTCGATCCCGGGCTCAAGGCCGAAAATCCGCTCGATGTGTGGGGCTCGCACGACCGTTTCGAGCAGCGTTTCGAGGCCTGCATGAATGCACTGATGCAGGATCCTAACGTCGCCGCGGGTGCGTTTATCAGTAACTTGCGTGACGGCTATTACCTGTCCGAAGCGATCTACCGGGTGGTCGAGGCAGTTAGTAAAAAGACCAACAAGCCGATAGCGCTGGCGACCTGTTATTCAGACCTGGCAAATGCGACCCTCAGCCGCCGCGCACACGCGGCCGGGATACCGCTCATCGATGGCGCCCATGAAACCCTGCTCGCATTCAGGCACCTGTTCGATTATCACAAGTTCAAGAGAAACGGCTCGAAAGCACCTTCGGTTGCCAGTCTTGATATCAAACAGGTTTCAACCTGGAAACAACGCTTGTTCGATCATCCTTTAGATTCACTGGGCGAAGCCGACGCACTTGCCCTGCTGAGCAACTTTTCGGTACCGGTGATCAGGCATGAAACGGTTTCTAACCAGCCAGAGCTGCTATCAGTGGCTGACTCGATCGGCTATCCGTTAGTCATTAAAACTGCCGAGCCCGGGATAAATCACAAAAGCGACAGCAACGGTGTCTTCATCAATATCAAGTCCGAACCGGATTTACTCGATCACTACAACGACTTGAGCGACCGACTGGGACCGACGGTGCTGGTCTCGCAAATGATCAACAACAGCGTCGAAATCAGTCTCGGCACGCTAAACGACTCCCAGTTCGGCCCTATCGTCATGGTCGCCGCCGGCGGCATACTGGTCGAGTTGCTTTCCGATCGTGCGGTTGCAATGTGCCCGGTTAGCCCCGAACAGGCCGACGAAATGATTGCCTCGCTCAAAGCAAATCGATTATTGCAGGGTTTCCGCGGCAAGGCGGCATCGAACCGTAAGGCCCTGATCGATGCCATCGTCGCGTTGTCAGTAATCGCATTCGAGTTCAAAGACAGTATTGCCGAAATCGATATAAACCCGGTCCTGGTTAACAATGAAGAAGCGCTTGCGGTAGACGCATTGATCGTACGCCGGAAATCCGGCAGCCCGTGCTAAAGCTGATTCGATCCGAGTGGCAGCTACTGCTTTTCGGATTCCTGATGACCTTCTGGTCATCACCCGGGCAAACCTTCCTGATCTCGTTATTCAGCGGTGAGATTCGCGCCGAGCTCAGCTTGAGCGACGGCGAGTTTGCCGGTATCTATTCGCTGGCAACCCTGTTGAGCGCAATCGTCATGATCTGGTCCGGTTCCCTGGTCGACCGGGTTAACCTGAAACGATTGTCGATCGCGATCGTGCTCGGTCTCGGCATCGGTTGCGGCATGATGTCACTGAGCGAGAGTATTCTGACTCTGCTGATCAGCCTGTTTTTATTACGTCAGCTTGGCCAGGGGCTGATGTTCATCGTCAGCTCTACCGCGATGGTACGCTATCTCGATGAACACAAGGGCAAGGCGTCGGCACTCGCCAGCATGGGCTACGCGGTGGCGGAAGCGATCATGCCGAGCATGCTGGTTGTGTTGCTACTGTGGGTGGGCTGGCGCCAGAGCTGGCAGGTGGCGGGAATGCTACTGGTCGTTTTCATGTTGCCGGCGATACTGTTTCTATTGCGTAGCCACGAAAAACGCCATCAAGATTACCTGACGCAGATATCGCAGCAGAACGATGACCGGGTTCGCGTTTATCGTCGCCGTCAGTGGACACGGCCAGAGGTGATTCGTGATCGGTACTTTTACCTGTTCGCGCCGGGCCTGATGTCACAGCCGCTAATGTTTACCGGCTTCATTTTCCACCAGGTACACCTGGTGGAATCCAAGGGTTGGCCGCTGATCGGCTGGGCCGCGCTGTTTTCCCTTTACGCCATGGTTTCTGTCGGCACCAAGCTGGTGACCGGTTTTCTGATCGACCGCTACGGCGCGATCCGCATGATCCCGCTGGTGGCGCTGCCGATGGGCTTCGGCCTGATCGTACTGGCTTACTCGAGCAGCCTGATTGGGGGCGGCATATTCCTGGTGTTGACCGGGATCACGGTCGGGTTTCAGTCAACCGCGACCGCACCCTTCTGGTCCGAAATGTATGGTAACCAGCACCTGGGTTCAATTAAATCACTTGGCGCGGCTGCGATGGTTTTTTGTACCGCGCTGTCCCCGATCGTCATGGGCTGGCAGATCGACATTGGCACCGGCATGGATACCCTCGCCATCGCCGGGTCGGTTTATATCTTCCTGACCTCGGCGTTGGCCTATTACGCGTATCGCAGCAGGCCGGGGTATTAGCATTGTTGCTGACATCTATATCAAAATAACCAATGCATTCCATAAACCTCATCAACTCTATTGATGAGCTGTGTGGATCAAATTTTTATATACTGAGCTGCCCCTAAACAAGCGGAGCGAACTATGCACACTGTTATAAGAAGCTATTCGGATTCAGGTGCGGCAGCGCTATTTGACCTGCTCGAGGCAAGCAAACAAGAGGTGGAAAGCCTGATTCGTGCTGTTCCCGGCTTTGTATCCTATTCACTAGTCCGCACTGCCGATGGTGGTGTCTCGGTGACCGTATGTCAGGATAAATCAGGCACAGACGAGAGCCTGCAGCTTGCAAGGGAATGGATTCAGGAGCATGGATCTGATTTGAATGTGAGTCCGCCAACTGTAACGGAAGGCTCAAATATTCTGCAATTGGGTTAGTCATAAGATAAAGAAGTTCAAATAATTCTTTATTGAAAACGTTTTTGTAGATACAGCTAAAGGGTACCTTTTTCTATTTGCAACCGCTTTCCAGGATGCTGGAGGGTCTCCCTTTTCTGCCTTAAAAGCCGATCAGCTGAATTTTCTCGAACAGCCAGATTAAAAAATCTCAGGCAAATATTTTTTGTATATTTTTGCGCACGATTGCTGATTCTTTGATCGCTTCAATACTTTGTTCGGGCGTGATTTCGAACTTCTCAATTGCGGGAACTGAATCGAGCTGCGGCAGGGTATGTTTTCGATCACTCTGCATCATACTGTAATAATTTGCCACCAGGATCAGGTCGCACAAGTCGGCTGGACTATCTGGTTTACGCTGCCATTCACCGCACTCTTCTGCGGCTAAAATCAATTCATCGTCAAAGTCCCATTTGCGCAGTAACAAGCTGGATATTTCAGGGCGCATGACCTGAATAGCATGATCAATTTCAAGATGATCCAGCATAAGATCACGATGATCCAGAAGACGATCATCAATGACCAGTACACCAATACCATGCACCAGGCCTGCCAACATGGCCAAGTCCGGTGGAAACGACCCGGTTTTTTTCGCCAGGATCCTGCTGAGTGCAGCGACGTTCAAGCTATGATCCCAAAACGAGCTGACGCGCTGCATGTGTTCATCGGGCAGACGATTGACAAGTTTACCAACCGCGTAGGTCATAATCAGGCAATACACCTTCAATATACCCAGGTGCCTGATTGAGCGGCGAATTTTTTCGGTTGCACTGAGATCACTTTTTTTGGCAAAACGGGCCACGTTGTTAATTTTTCTCGAGACATCCGGATAAGATGTCAAAACCTGCACCATCGAATCAAGGCTGGTAGATTTACCTTTGTAAATCTTCTGCATCCTGTCAGCCACCGAGGGTAACGAAGGCAACATGATGCTCTTATCCATCAGGTTATGGTACAGATGGCTGACAATGGAGTTGTCCTCGTCGTCGTAATTGGTAAACAGGGAATGTACGCTGATGTCATCCGCGACCGCCTCTGATAACTCCGCGTAATCGACAAGCGTCTGTCGGTCAATTTTCAGGTAATCGACCCGTCCGATGGCCTTGACGTCGTAGATACAGGGTCGCAACTGGGCGATAGGCCTTAATTCGTCAGTTTTATCTACGGCGATGATTTTGGTCTTGTCATCCGGGGCGATGAGAGAGACTTTCCCCCGGGTGACATAAAGACTGGTTTGTTCATTCGACCCCGTTTTGATCAGAAACTCCCTGTCCCTGGCAGTTAATACCTTGAGCTGATTCGCAAGTGCAATCAGGTGGTCTTCTGATAAATCGGAAATCGCCTTGATACGTCGAAGTAGTGAAGTATCTGGAATCTGTATTTCAGTCAAATCCGTTAACTCGCTTAATTTTTGCCTGATAATATCACGACGCCCGTTGGCATATTCAAGTTAACTTAATCAGGAAACCCGGGAAGCAGGCCTGATAAACCCTGGTCACGGGCTCCAGCAGGTGGGATAAATGCCCTGGTTCTCGGGCAACGGAATTATGTTCTTCCTAAGCGCCGCGTTAACGCGCATAATATATCGCGATAACAACAAGGACGGAATAAATAAAAACAGGGAGTTTTTATAATACTAGAACCATCCAATCGAGGAGTCGAAAATGAAAAAAGTTATACTGGGCCTGGCCTTGACGCTGGGATTTACTCTTTCTGCGGGATCTGCATTCAGCGCAGAGAAGGTCAACATCGGAACGCCGGCATGGACCGGGGCACAGGCAATCGCCGCCCTGTTGCAGGCGGTTGTCGTCGAGCGTATCGGCGGCGAAGCGAACCTGGTACCGGGCAATAATGCCACCATCTTTCAGGGCATGGACCAGGGTAAGGGCGACATCGATGTGCATCCCGATGTCTGGTTACCCAACCAGGAAAGTTTCACCAAGAAGTATGTCGACGGTGCGAAAACCGTGACCCTGAGCAAGAATGCCTACGAAGGCAACCAGGGATTTTGTGTCTCGCAGGATTTTGCCAAGGAAAACAGTATCACCGATATCGCTGACCTGGGTCGGCCCGACGTTGCGATGAAGATGGATAGCGATGGCAATGGCAAGGGCGAAATGTGGATTGGCGCACCGGGCTGGGCCTCGGCAAACGTAAACGAGGTCAAGGTTCGTGATTATGACTTATTGTCATTCATTGAACCGATTCGAGCAGAAGAGAGTGTAAAGACTGCCCGGGTAAAGGACTCGATAGCGAAGAAAGAAGGCTACGCGTTCTACTGCTACAAGCCACATGCGATCTGGTACATGTTTGACGTCACCATGTTGTCGGAACCCAAGTACGACCCTGCGAATTATACGATGGTGCAACCGTCTGATTCGCCGGACTGGTATACCGAGTCCAAAGTCTCGACCAAGGATGCGCTGAAGCGTGTTCAGATCGCCTGGTCAAACTCGTTGAAAGATCGTTCCCCGGCCATTGTCGAATTCTTCGAGCGCTTCTCGTTGACCGCGGACGACGTCAGCGGTTTTGCCTACGAGATATCGGGCAAGGGTCGCAAGGCGTCAGAGGTTGCCAGCGAATGGATTGCCAAAAATCCGGATCGGGTAGATGCCTGGTTAGGCCTGTAGTGATATAAAAATCTGTGCGGGATCGGCCGAGGGTCGATCCCGTCACAGTCATCAGGCGGGTTTTTTACCGCTATCCGGGGGGAATTCTACATGTCGAATCAGACTGAATCGTCATCGGGCGAAAGCGTTATCGAAATCTCCAATGTGTGGAAGATTTTCGGAACCCAGGCCGATGCCGCCCTGCGAGCCATCCAGGAAGAAGGGCTCGGTAAGGCCGAGGTCCTCGAAACTTATAACGCGGTCGTCGGGGTCGCGGATGTCAGTTTCGATGTCAAAAAAGGCGAGATATTCTGCGTGATGGGTTTGTCGGGCAGCGGCAAGTCCACCCTGGTGCGCCACTTCAACCGACTGCTGGAACCCACCGCTGGCAAAATCATGATTCACGGGACCGATGTAATGGGACTGGGTCCGCAGAACCTGATGGAATTTCGCAATCGTAAAATCGGCATGGTATTTCAGAATTTCGCGCTGTTGCCTCACCGCTCGGTGCTGGATAACGTCGCGATGCCGCTCGAGATTCGCAACATCAACAAAAACGAACGCATGCGCCGCGCGGCCAACATGCTGAAGACGGTCGAGCTCGACGCCTGGGGCAACAAGTTTGCGCACGAGTTATCCGGCGGCATGCAGCAGCGCGTCGGGCTCGCGCGGGCGCTCGCCGCCGACCCCGAGGTATTGCTGATGGACGAACCCTTCAGTGCACTCGACCCGTTGATCCGGCGCCAACTGCAGGATGAATTCATCAAACTGTCCGCGGTGATGCAGAAAACTACGATGTTCATCACCCACGACCTGGACGAGGCGGTGCGTATCGGTGATCGCATCGCCATCATGCGCGACGGCAGGGTAGTCCAGATCGGTACCGCCGAGGACATCGTCATGCATCCGGCCGACGATTACGTCGCCGATTTCGTCGCCGGCATCTCGCGCCTGAAGATTGTGCGCGCACACGCGGTGATGCAGCCGATGGAGAAATACCTGGCCAAAGTGGGCCAGCCGTCTGACGACGCGCCGCGGGTAAACGAAAACGAATCCTTAAGTACGTTGATCCAGCTTGCCATCGACGACGAGGCCCCGATTGTCGTGCTCGATGACGGGATCGAGGTCGGTGTGATAACTCGACCCGACATCCTGCAAACAGTCATAGAGGGGGCGGAGACATCATGAACGAAAAAACACTCGAAGCGCCAGCAGGGATGATTTCCGACGACAGTGAATACTTTGCCGAGGAGCGGGAGCAACAGGTCGCCCGCTTTGTTAAAACCAGCCCCGGGTATTACCGTGCTCAGTTCGCGAAAATCGGCAGCGATTCTAAATTCGTCTGGACGACCAACCTCTGGGCCGGCATCCTCGGTCCGATCTGGTTCTCTGCCCGCGGTTTGTGGAACTGGGGCCTGACCTTTCTGATCCTGGAAACCCTTGCAATCGTGCAAATCGTGCGCGGCATGTTTGGCGACCTGTCGTCGGAAGCCTGGGAGCGAATCGCCAAGATCGAGGGCACGCTCGAACTCAGGCGCCAGCAGCTGGCCGCGGCGATTGAAAACAATACCGACAAGATCGACGTCTACAAGCGCACGGTTCAATCGCTCGAAGATGCAATTGGCGGGATCCGGCTCGAGGCCGAACAACTGGATGGTACCGGACTGGTGATTGCAACCGTGGGTATTATTGCGCTACTGGTAATCAAAATCGGCCAGGCGGTGATTGCCAATACTTTACTCGAAAAGCGCTTTTCCGACTGGCTCTCCGATCCGGGAATCTCAACCGGCATGACCCCGCGGCATATCGCACTGAGTTGCTGCTTCTCGGTCATAATCGTAGTAGCAACAGTTACCCATTACAGTTTTCCGGGGCTCTATCCATGGTTGATCGAGTTTCCGACCGAACACGGAATCCGCCTGACCAGTATCGGCTGGGTAGAAACCTTTTTTACGTTTTGCGTGACCAATGGTGAAGCCTTTTTCGACGCCATCACCTATGCCATCCGCTCCGTACTGGATGGCCTGGAACTGATCTTCGTGGAAACGCCCTGGATGGTGATTGCGAGCTTTATTATCCTGCTGACCTGGCTCTCCGCGGGTCCTCGCGCTGCCGTTTATTCGGGCGCTTTTTTAATGTACATGGGTCTGCTGGGCTTCTGGGAAAAGGCCATGACGACCCTGGCCCTGCTCGGAACGGCGGCCTGTTTATCGATCGTCATCGGCATTCCACTCGGTATGTACTGCGCGCGACGGGAGCGATTCTACGCGTTTATCCGCCCGATCATGGACTTTATGCAGACCATGCCGGCCTTCGTTTTCATGATTCCCGTAATTGCATTTTTCGGCACCGGCAAACCCGCCGCAGTCGTCACCACGATGATCTTTGGCGGCACCCCGGTGGTGCGTTTGACGGTACTCGGCCTGCGCGGCGTGCCCGAGCACGTGCGCGAGGCCGCCATCTCGTTCGGTGGCAGCAAATGGTACCTGCTAACGCGTGTTGATTTACCACTTGCCAGTCCGTCCATTCGCGCCGGCATCAATCAGACCATCATGCTGAGCCTGGCGATGGTCGTCGTCGCGTCGCTGATCGGGGCCAAGGGCCTGGGAGAGGATGTACTTGAAGCGCTACAGTACGCCAATGTCGGCCAGGGCATTTTAGCCGGTTTTGCGATTCTTTTTTGCGCCATGATTCTCGATCGAATCGTTCAGGGTGAACGCAAGTAGGTACACTGGCATGACGCGTTTAACTGCTAAAAAATCGACGAGTTAGACGCCCCGCATGAAAACGCTAGTGCTTGTTCACGGCTACCTCGGAGGCAGTCCCCAATGGGCTCACCAGGCGCAGGTATTTTCCCCGCATTTCGAGGTAATCACTCCGGATCTTCCGGGATTCGGTCTAAACAATGAAATGGAGTCGCCGGATACTATCAGGGGGTTGGCGAACTATGTTCTCGATGAACTTGACCGGCTGGGTATCCACGACTTCCACCTGCTAGGCCACTCGATGGGTGGAATGATTGTCCAGGAGATGGTGGCCCTCGCAGCTGAGCGCATAGACCGCCTGGTGCTCTATGGTACCGGCCCCGTCGGGCTAATGCCCGGTCGGTTTGAAACCATTGACG
>JARFPR010000373.1 GCA_029288195.1 Gammaproteobacteria bacterium
CTCGGCATGCGCGTGTGGAAGATTCGTATTGTCTCCGAGTTTGGTGGCAACCCCGGCTGGGGTACCAGCTACCTGCGCCTGGTGTTTGCCTTGCTTTCGATACTCTGTCTGGGCCTTGGGTATTTCTGGAGGCTTTTCAAACCGTATACCTGGCATGACAAACTCAGTCAGACCAGGGTTATAGATGTTTCAAGCCTGCCCTCGCTTGAAAAATAGTTCGCCACCAGGCCCTTGAGACTGTTTCCTTGCCAACAAGTAGAGAGCAAGTCCAAGAAACGTCATGATAGGTAACAGGGCTATTACCAACGCATTGATTTCGAACTGCGTTCCCAGTTGTATCACAAGGCGATCTACCACCACAAAGGCCAGGCCCAACAATATCCCGGTCAGCAGGCGCTGACCCGAACTGCCCTGTCGTTGAGAACCGAGCACAAACGGAAATGCCAGCAGGCACATTACAATAATGCTCAATGGTGCGAACAGCTTTTGCCAGAAAATCAGTCGCTCGACTGCGTCATCCAGTTTACTTTCTTCAAGAAAGTTAAGATAGGCGCGTAAATCACGTGTCGACATTTGCCTGGGTTCTATCATCAGTACTTCGAGCAATTGGAGCGACAGGTTGCCTTCATATAATATTTGATCGTAGCTAACCGTCTCCATTTTCTGGTCGCTGATTACTGATTTGCTGACCTGCTGTAACTCCCAACCCTGCTCCAACGGAATAGCTCGCTCGGCTTTTAAAACAGAGTGTAATTTCCCCTGTTTATCCAGTTCATATATTTCGATATCGCGTGCGACTCCGTTTGGTAGAAGTTGACCAATATGCAATATTCTTGATTCGTCCTTCGTCCAGAGCCCCTCGCGGACAATGAGCGCCGATGTTTCTTCTTGCGCGAGATTCTTAACGCTGCGTGCGTAAGTTTCACTGTCCGGTACCACCCAGTCAGCGAGCAGAAAATTAAGTACGGCAATAATCGCTGCTGCCTGAATAACCGGACTGACTAATTTTGCCAGGGAAACCCCGGAAGCCTGCATGGCGACAATCTCGCTATTACTGGCCAGAGCACCCAAACCCAGTATGCTACCCAGCAGGACAGCCAACGGCATAAATTCAACGACTTTCCTGGGTACGCTCAAAACCACAAATTTAGTTATTTGCAGGATGTCGTATTGCCCCTCGCCAAGATCATCAAGCTGGCCAACAAACAGGAATATCAGGCCGAGACCCACTAACGCCAGCAATGCAGTAAAGGTACCCAGATGAATCGTGCGAATAATATATCGACTAATTATCACGTCGCAGATCCGGGCCTGAAAAACAACACGCCCTTGTTAAGTCGATACAGAAGCGCGCAGGTAAACGCGATAAATATCAAATGCACCCACCAGAAATTAACCATCATGGGTATTACTCCTGCTTCCAGTTGAGCACGGGTCACCACGATCAGATTCAGGTAAACGATATAAACCATAAGCGCATATCCAACTTTTCCATAACGCCCCTGCCGAGGTGAAATATACGATAACGGCACTGCAAGCAATGCCAGAACAGTCAATACCACCGGAATTGTTATCCGCCATCGCAGTTCTATCTGGTCATCCATTTGAGTGGAGGACCGGAGTTCGGGTATCGTTTTCTCGATACTGCGAACATCAGAGTCAATGGATTTAGTTTGCTTCTCAACTAGAATGCCATGCTGGTCATAGTCGATAATCTTGAAGTCCTTTTGACCGGCCACGCCTTCGACTCGCTGGCCGGGCCCTACCACCAGAAATAAATCACCACTCTGCTCATCCAGCTGTTGACGGCCATAGTTCGCAGTCTCCAGGATCATCGCATCCCGATCAGTCTGGCTGATTATTACATCCTGCAATTCAAGTTTGTCGGCACTTAACGTTTCCATAAAAAAAACCGTGTCGCCAGCTTCGCTCTGGTTAAATTGGCCTGGCTTTATTTGATGAAACTCGTGCTGGTTATTTTCCTGGTCAATAATCGCCCGTGCGTTACTCTGCATTTTTGCATTGAGCGACAGGCTGGCATAGCTGGTGAGCAAGAGCAACGGCAGCAGTACAATGACGACGGGCTTATAAAAATCACGATAGCCGATACCACAGGCATTCATTACCACTATTTCGTGATCTTTATACATGCGGCCAAAGGTAAAAATAATACCCAGAAAAAAACTGATCGGCAGCAACAAGACCAACATGTTGACAGACTGGCTCAACATGACTGGCCACAGTGCCTGTTGGGGGATGTCACCGTCGGCAATATCAGCCAAAACCCTGCCCAGGGCGTTACTCATCAGAATAATATATAAAACCAGCATCGTGGCGGCGCTGGTTTTAATAATTTCCCGCGACAGGTATGTGGTTATGATGTTATTCATTGCTGAATAGAGATCCGATTCATTAAACCTGTATCAGTCTGAATGCCGGTTACTTAAACCAGGCTGAATAATCGCAGGATTTTTATACATACGACTGGTTTTTTTTAGCACTTCACGTATCTTATCGCGTAATTAAAGCTACCAACACCGGGAAAGTCATGGAATTCGGTCTTAAACATAATACACCTGAAAATGCGCGCAGCGCCTGTCAAATTATAACTGTTTCCCAGGCGCGAAAACTATCCCGCAGCGGGCAGCGAGTTGACAAGGCGAGCAAGGGATTCCTGACTTCGATCACCAGGCGTGGCGACATGGAAGGAAAGCTGGGACAAACGCTGCTGCTGCCCGACGTTCCCGGAATTTCAGCTCAACGCGTTTTATTGGTTGGCTGTGGCAAGGAAAGCGACATGAATGAACGCAACTTTACCAGGTTGATCAACTCGATCGTGAGCGCACTATCCGCTAGCGGCGCCCGTGATGCTGAATTATATCCCGCAGACATTACCTTAAAGGGGCGTGACCTGGCCTGGAAAATCCGCCAGGCGACGTTGCTTGTGAACAATAGCGAGTATCGTTTCGATCAGCTAAAAAGCGGCAAAACTTCAGCAAGCAAGGGCTTGCGCAGGCTTAACCACAATCTGCCGAGGAGTGATGCAAGCAAGGCAAAGCAGGCGATCAGCGAAGCACAGGCGATCAGCGCAGGCATGAGTATCGCCCGCGACCTTGGCAACCTGCCGGCAAACATATGTACTCCGACCTACATCGCCAGGCAGGCCAGGCTGGTAGCCAAGGGAGAGAAACGACTGCGTGTCAACGTGCTTGACGAGGCTGCCATGAGGCGGCTGAAAATGGGATCCCTGCTCTCGGTGAGTGCGGGTAGCCGACAGCCGGCTAAATTGATTTGCATGGAATACCGTGGTGCTGCAGCCAAGGAACAACCGATAGCACTGGTGGGTAAAGGTGTTACTTTCGATACCGGCGGGATATCGCTAAAGCCCGGTGCCGCAATGGATGAAATGAAATTTGATATGTGCGGTGCGGCGTCGGTAGTCGGAACACTAAAGGCCGTCACACAGATGCAGTTGCCGATAAACGTGGTCGGAATTATTCCCGCCACCGAAAACATGCCCGACGGACTTGCCACCAAGCCGGGTGATATCGTCACCAGCATGTCAGGACAAACCATCGAGATTCTCAATACCGATGCCGAGGGACGCCTGATTCTTTGTGACGCCCTGACCTATGCAGGCAAATTCAAGCCCCGTTGTGTTATCGATATTGCTACCTTGACGGGTGCCGCCATAATTGCACTCGGCAAGGTTCCTTCAGCGGTGCTCGGTAATAATCGCGCATTGATCGACGGCCTGATAAAGAGCGGACTACAAATTGAAGATAAAATCTGGGAGCTGCCGCTGTGGGACGAATACCAGGACCAGCTCAAAAGTAATTTCGCCGATATGGCCAATATCGGCGGTCGCGATGCCGGCACCATAACCGCGGCCTGTTTCCTGTCTCGTTTTACCCGGGATTACAAATGGGCGCACCTTGATATTGCAGGGACCGCGTGGAAATCGGGAGAAGAGAAGGGTTCTACCGGACGTCCTGTCCCGCTACTCACCCAGTACATACTCAACCAGATCAAGTAATGACACGGATCGATTTCTACCAGTTAAACCCCGAACGCAGTCGCTACGACCAGGTGGTTTGCCAGTTGTGCCAGAAGGCTTATGAAAACAAGCAGCTCACCCTGTTGCTGACCCAAAGCCAGCAGCAAAGCGAACATCTCGACAAAAGACTGTGGACTTACTCTGACGAAACTTTTCTACCTCACGACAGAGAGGAAACAGATGGCCTTGTCACCCCTATTCTGATTCATGACAATCCCGATCCGGGCGGCGATCGTCAACTGCTTATCAATTTATCCACATCGGTACCGACCTACTTCGCTCAATTTGAGCGCGTCATCGAACTGGTAACCGAGGAAAACAAGACGCAGGCGCGTGCACACTACAGTTACTACAAGGAACGCGGTTATCCACTTAAGCACATCAATTTATGAGCGATCAAAAAGACATTCCGGTTCTAACCGACATGATTGAAAAAGGTATCGAGATCAAGATGTCGGATCTGGGCCTCGACGAGAGCCCGGATAGCGGAACCGCAGAACCTTTCATTGTAGATTCCGAAACCGAAATCGCCTCCTCTGAAGCGGAGGCCATGGACCCGTTCGAAGATAACCCGGCACTCGAAAAAGCCATCCGTCGAATTCTCGATGAACATACGGAACTCGCCTGGCAGGAAATCAAGCTCGTAATCCGACGCCACCTCGACAAACTCTGATCAACTCAATTAGTAAAGATGGCCAGAAGAATCCTGGCACTCATGCGTATCCCAGGCACCTCGGGGGAGTAGTTCCGCAAAAGCCGCTCCCAACCGGTGCAAGCACCGGTTGGTCCATCCATGGAATCGCTTGGAGCCCGATGCGTCGGACCGCGACATCCATGCCTCGCTACACTTTTGCGGAACTACTCCCCCGAGGTGCCGATTGCTTCCTGGGTGTGGGCGCTGGTATTTCTTTTCAGAACGCTGCGCGACAGGGATGTCGCGCGCGAGCCTACATGGATTTATTCACGGCGATTCTGAAAAGAAATACCAGCGTCCGCACCCTTGCTGGAATTATCTCAACGGCCGAACGCATATAGAAACAGTGCATTTTTCGAGGGGGGCACGGTATAATCGCGCCCTTTGATTTGCGCCACCGAGTTGATGGAAAAAACCTACGACCCACAGTCAATAGAAGAAACCTGGTACCAGCGCTGGGAAGATAAGGGTTACTTCGCCGCCGACGGAGAGGGTGATCCGTATTGCATCGTGATCCCGCCACCCAACGTGACTGGCAGTCTGCATATGGGTCACGCGTTCCAGGACACAATCATGGACACGCTGATCCGCTATCACCGCATGAAGGGCAACAATACCCTGTGGCAACCGGGTACGGATCATGCCGGTATC
>JARFPR010000381.1 GCA_029288195.1 Gammaproteobacteria bacterium
ACAAATGGTATCGAAAGGCTGCCGATATGGGTCACCAACTGGCCAGCGACCGTGTCGACGGCTTGCAGCAATGGGCCAGTAACGCCGCCGAAGGCGGAAATCCTAATGCGAGGCAGTTGCTGCTTAACTTTCGATAGGTGATTTAATGAACGAGGAATTTAGAAACCAATGATTAAAACCCTGATGATGGTTTTACTGCTAGCCCTGGGCGGTAGTCTTGGCGCGGCCGATAAACCCCTGTTGATGGAAGGCAAGAAAACGCTGTATCAGCGGGTTCTCAGCGTGCCCGATGCGCGTCTTTACGAAGTGCCGGAGGGTACGGCGACCTCCAGTGCGGTTATCCCGTTCAGCGTACTCTATGTATATGAGAAGGAGGGTGACTGGATCAAGGTTGGCTACAATAGTTTCGGGCAGACCGCGGGCTGGGTTAAGAGCGATAAGGCCATCGACTGGAACCAGGCGCTGACGCTGTCGTTCAAGGATTCCCAGGATATGCAGCGGGTGATGATGTTTAACAGCAAAAACGACCTGGAACGACTGGTCAGCGATTACGACAAGGCAGGCTACCAGACACTATATGAGTCAGCCGTAACCGGCGCCATTCCCAAGGATTCCCCGATTGTCGCGATTCAGCCCGAAGCCCATCTTGAAATCAGGGACAATTTCTACCTGGTTCCGATCAAGCAACACGAAGACGTTTATCTCGGTAACGAGCAGGCGCGCTTGCTGAAAATTGCCAGTGTCCCGCTCGATAACTCGGCGCCAAAAGCCGAGCTCGCGGCTATCGGTTCCAGTAGTCGCAGCTATCGCAGCGGCATCCACTTCGTTATTGATTCTACCCAGTCGATGGGCCCCTATATCGACCGCACCCGGGAAGCTGTGGAAAAGGTTTACTCCGCGATCGAGAAGCAGGGATTAACCAGCCACGTCGGTTTCGGCCTGACCGCTTTTCGCGACAATATCGACCAGAGACCCGAGCTCGAATACCTGACTCGTCGTTATGTCAGCCTGCAGGAGGGCTCCAATGTCGAGCAGTTCCTCGACAGTGTCAATTCGTTGAGCCCGGCAGAGATATCGAGCCGTGATTTCCGTGAAGATGCCTATGCCGGTGTTAAATCGGCAATAGAAGATAGCGACTGGGACAAGTTTGATGCACGTTACGTGGTTCTGATAACCGACGCGAGTCCGCGTGAAAGCCGTGATTCGCTGGGTGCGACCCGGCTAAGCGCACAGGCCTTGCGCCAGTTTGCTTTTGACCGTGGGATTTCGATCTGGGTGTTGCATTTGCGCACTCCGGCGGCCTCGGCAGATCATGAAAAGGCAGAATCCATTTACAAGGAATTGTCCTATTTCCCCGGCATCGGTGATTTCTACTACGGCGTCAGGCTGGGCGAAGTTGACCAGTTTGGTAATGTGCTGGAAGTACTGGCCAACCAAATTACGCAACAGGTTCTGGCAACCACCAATGGTGTGCCACCCCTGCCAGTACCTGGGCAGGACTCTGGTCAAACCGAACTCGCGCAGTTACAGGACCGGGTCGCAAAGCTTGGCAACGCATTGCGTATGCGTTATCTGCAGAAAGAATCGGGGCAACCTCCGCCCGCGGTATTTGATGCCTGGATGGTAGATCGCGACTTTTTTAACCCCGAGCGCTCTGC
>JARFPR010000412.1 GCA_029288195.1 Gammaproteobacteria bacterium
CATATCAGGCGTATGCAGGATGGGCTCGACACCATCGAAATCAAGCTCGGCTGGAGTGACGAACAATGGCGCCAACTATGCACTTCGCTGATGGAAAAAAATGGTAACGGCAACCTCGGAATCTATCTCCACGTGACCCGCGGTGCCGACGAGAAGCGCCACCACGCCTATCCGGAAGGGATCACACCGACCGTGTTCGGTTACGCATTCGAGATTCCGCCACCACCGGTCCCCGATCGCGAAGAGATTGCCCCCTACACTTGCGCGACCGGCCACGATATGCGTTGGGATCGCTGTAACATCAAGTCTATTTCACTGCTGGGCAACGTCATGCATTACCAGCAGGGTCATAGCAAGGGCCATGGCGAAATTCTGCTCTATAACGATAATAACGAATTGACCGAATGTGGCGCCTGTAACGCGTACATCGTCAAAGACGGTGTTGTCGCCACCCCGCCACTCGATAACCAGATTCTGCCAGGCATTACGCGTCAACTGTTACTCGGAGTATTGCGCGCCGATGGCAGCATTCCGGTCGAAGAACGCGTCATCACCATGGACCAAGTCTGGGATGCGGATGAAATCTGGATTTCGAGTTCGAGCAAGGAAGTCGTACCAGTGATCAAGCTGGACGGCAAACCGGTTGGCGATGGCAAACCCGGCCCGGTCTGGGAAAAAGCGGCAAAATTATACTCGGCCGGCAAATACGACTTTTAAACAATACGAACGTCATCCCGGGCCTGAGCGATATGTCAGACCGCCGCTAAGTGGGCCGCATGCGGTCGGGAATGACGGCTTCTATCGGTATATCGCCTGGTCGGTAACGATCATGTCGAGTTGTACGTCCCACTCCTCGGGGACAATTCGATCTACTTTCTGAATTTCATGGGCCACGCCGATTAAAACCGGTCTGCGGTGATGCGGACTCTTGCGAAAAGCGAAACTACGATCATAGAAACCACCGCCCATACCGATGCGATTACGATAACTGTCAAACACTACCAACGGTGCTAGTACCAGGTCCAGTTCTTGGGGCAACCGCATCTCGCTTTCATCGACGTCAGGTTCAGGTAAACGAAACCTGTTGAACCGCATTTTCTGGTCATGAAAATAAGGTGAAAATCTCAAGGCTGCATGATCCAGGTTGGGCAGAAAGATTTCCTTGCCCTCGGCGAGGGCATGGTCGATAACGCTATTCAAACCGATTTCCCCGTTGACCGCGAAATAAACAGCGACTCGCTGGGCCTGTTGGTATTCGGGCAAAGGCAGGATACGTTCGGCAAGCGCCGCTGCCGCAGTTTCGAGCTGAACAGGGTCGAGATCAGACCGCAGTTTACGATTACGCTGCCTCAGTTCGTTATGGCTTTCCACGTCTGCCTCCAAACCTTTACTTGTCGCGCATAATACTGTCATTCAACCAGGCTGAGTAGCCATTCCTTGAAAGCGCGTACCGCAGGGTTCCTCAAGTGTGATTCCGGGCAAACCACGTAGTAGCAGAACTCGTTAACCAGGGTGACTTCAAATGGCTTTACCAATTTACCCGAGGCCAGGTGATCCTCGACAAAAGTCGTCGAGCCCAGGGCAATCCCCTGGCCCTCTATTGCGGCCTGAATCAATACATTAGTGTCATCGATAATGGTTCCTTTTTCCGCGTTGATATCATTGAGCTGAGCCAACTCGAGCCATTCCTGCCAGCATTGGTAACTGGCATCATGCAACAGCGTGTAATAACGCAAATTATCGATCTCGGTTAACGGTTTGTCGTTGTGCATGAAGGCGGGTGAACAGACCGGGAAGAAATCCAGGCCTAACAGCTTATCCGCGACCACGTCAGGCCAGTCACCTTTACCGTAGGTAACCGCAATATCGATTTCCTCGCGCCGGAAATCGACGGCGGCGTTGGCGTGATATAGCGAAAGATCGATTTCGGGGTATTGTAACCAGAAGTATTTAAGCCGCGGTGAAAGCCACTTGGCGGCAAAGGACGGCGCCAGGCGAACGCTGAGCAAGTTCGAGTGTTGCTCCTTGCTAAGCGAGCTTATGGCCTGTGCAACCCGATCGAATGCCTCGATTACTTCGGGCAACAGGATTTTACCCTGTTCGGTCAACGCCAGCCGTCGCGGGTAACGGTCAAACAGCGAAAAGCCCAGATAATCCTCGATTACCTTGATTTGATGGCTGATGGCAGCCTGGGTAACGTTGAGTTCCCTGGCAGCATCGGTAAAGCTCAATAAGCGTCCCGCGGCTTCAAAGCACTTCAAACTATTCAGTGGTGGCAGGCGTCTGCTCAAGGGTTAATTCTATAGATTACTTAATCTAATCCATATTATAAAAAATAATAGCTTGTATCCAGCAGAATCTGACTCGAAAATGCATGGTTGCTGGTCCGACACCCGATAAACTTGGCCATTGAGGAAAATCGTTATGGCAAGACGTTCGAATGCCCGCGCGGCAAAAATAGCGCTGCGTAAAGCCGCACTCGCCGAAGACCTCAAACCGGTGCATCCCGGAGAATCCGGTGGTCAATACAAACCCCTCTCGGAATCCGATATCGAGCAGGTCACTGCCACTATATTTCGCATTCTCGAAGAAGTTGGCTTCGCCGATGCCAATGAGCACTGCATCGAGACCTGCCTGGCGGTTGGCGCAACCTACGGCGACGATAAACGCCTGCGCTTTCCGCGCGCGGTGGTTGAAGATGCACTCAACAAATGCCGCCGTGATCTAACGCTTTACGGTCAGGAACCGAAGCATGATATGCACCTGAGCGGTTCCAAGGTGCATTTCTCCACCGCCGGCGCCGCGGTGATGATAGCCGACCCGGTAAACAACGAGTATCGCGAATCAACCGCCCAGGACCTGTATGACATGGCCCGTATCGCGGACCAATGCGAGCATATCCACATGTTTCAACGCACCTGCGTGCTGCGCGATGTTACCGACAACCACGACATGGATATTAATACCGCCTACAACTCGGTTATGGGGACCACCAAGCATATCGGTGCCAGCTGGACCGAGGCGCATCATCTCGAGGATACGCTGAAAATGCTGCATATTATTGCCGGCGGTGAAGACAAGTGGCGCGAACGGCCCTTCATGAGCATTTCCTGCTGTCACGTAGTGCCGCCGATGAAATTCACTAACGAGGCACTGAGCTGTATCAAGGTTGCGGTTGAAGGCGGCATGCCGGTGTTATTGCTTTCCGCTGGTCAATCCGGGGCAACCGCCCCTGCCTGCCTGGCCGGTGCAGTCGCCCAGGCCTGGGCCGAGTGTCTCGGTGGACTGGTTTTTGTCAATGCGATCAAGCCCGGCGCGCCGGCGATCATCGGCACCTGGCCATTTGTATCGGATTTACGTACCGGGGCGATGAGTGGCGGCTCACCTGAACAGGCGATTCTGTCATCCGCCTGCGCGCAAATGGGAAATTATTTCAACCTGCCGACGGGTACCGCCTGTGGCATGACCGATTCCAAGTTTCCCGATTTTCAGGGCGGTGCGGAGCGCGCTTATACCCTCTCCTGCGCGGCGACCTCGGGCGCCAATATTATTTACGAATCTGCCGGTATGTACGCGAGCCTGCTGGCCGCCTGCCCGGAATCCCTGATTATCGATAACGATATACTCGGTGCCACATTACGCATTACACGGGGTATCGAGGTAAACGAACAGACCCTGAGTTTTGAGGATTTGAAAGATGTCTGCCTGGGTAACAAGGGACATTACCTGGGCTCCGGGCGAACCCTGGAGGTCATGCAAACCGAGTATATTTACCCGGAACTCGGTGACCGACTCAGTCCCAACGAATGGGTCGAACAGGATAAACCCGTACTACTGGACAAGGCGATTGCGCGTAAAAAGGAAATTCTTGAGAACTACTTTCCCAATCATATCAGTGATGAAACAGATCAGAAAATTCGATCGGAGTTCAACATCTTCCTGCCACCAGAAGCTTTTGGCCGCAGTGCCTGAGTAATTTATTAACCTGTTGATTTAAAGGATAGCCAGATGAAAAGTCATGCCAGAGTCGTCGTTATCGGGGGTGGTTCACTCGGAGTGAACCTGTTGTATCACCTGACCCGGGAAGGCTGGAACGACGTGGTACTGGTCGAGAAAGGCGAATTGACCAGCGGGTCGACCTGGCATGCGGCCGGACTATGCTCGAATTTTATCGGTAATCACACCGTCGCACAGATCCATGACTACACGATCAAGCT
>JARFPR010000448.1 GCA_029288195.1 Gammaproteobacteria bacterium
CCCCGTTATTCGTTGAACCCAACATCAGTTTGCGTGACGCCCTGGCAACCTTGATCGACCGCGAGGTTAGCTCACTGTACGTGCAATCCACAACAGAGGACGAAGAACCCGGTATCGTCACCGAACGGGATCTGCTGCGCAAGTTTCGCGAAATGGGCGATGCTGCATTCAATCTTGCGGTCAGCGAAATCGCGGTCTATCCACTGGCCAGTCTTTCCGCCGACGCATTTGTCTACCGCGCGATCGCCCGGATGAAACGCATGCATGTGCGTCACCTGGGCGTACACGATAACCATGGCGAGATTATCGGTGCCTTATCGGCGCGCGACCTGCTGCGCCAGCGAGCCGACGACGCCATCCTGCTGGGTGATGATATCGACGCTGCCGAAAGTGCCGGTCAAATGTCGGCCGTTTGGGGCAACATTGTACTGGTCGCAAAAAGCCTGGTAGCCGAAGAAGTCGAGGTGCGGGATGTAGCGGCGGTAATCTCGCGCGAGCTCTGCGCGCTTACCCGCCAGGCCTGTATCCTGGCCGAGCGCGAAATGCAGACACCACCACCCTGCCCTTACGCCATGCTGGTACTTGGCTCCGGAGGTCGCGGCGAGAGCCTGCTGGCGATGGACCAGGACAACGCCATCATCTTCGCCGAGGGTGAACCTGGTGGGCCTGAAGATCAGTGGTTTGCCGAGCTCGGCAACAAGGTAGCCGACATGCTCGACGCCGCGGGCGTACCCTACTGCCAGGGAAAGGTCATGGCCAGCAATCCGGACTGGCGATTATCACTTTCAGGCTGGCAGGCGATGCTAAAAACCTGGATTCGGCGGCAAACGCCCGATGACATTCTTAAATGCGACATTTTTTTCGATGCCGTTGGAGTACATGGCGATATCAAGCTTGCCAACGCAGTCCTTGACTATGCATTTAAAAAAGGCCGCAAGTCGAAATTGTTTATGAAGCTGATGTCGATCAACGCCTGTAAGAATTCACCACCACTGGGAATGTTTGGTCGTTTCAAACTCGACAACGGCCGTATGGATTTGAAGATGGGCGGCATTATGCCCCTGTTTTCGACCGCACGCGTACTTGCGATTAAACACGGCATCCGAGCCCGCTCAACACCAGCACGTTTCGACGCGCTAAGTGCCGAGCTTGGCAAGATGCAAACCACGCTGGAAAACCTGCGCGAAGCGCACCGTATAATCTTCCAAACCATCCTCGAACAGCAACTGCTCGACCTGGAAGCGGGCATCCCCCTGTCAAACCGGGTTGCGCCCGGCAACCTGAGTTCCGCGCTGCGCGATCAACTCGACTGGGCCCTAAGGCAGGTGCCGAATGTTTCCAATCTTTTAGGGGACCCGATAAGCCGGGTGTAATATTATTTTTTACTCCTGCTGAGCACAACGTAGTTACCGAGTAGCACCAGCGCAAAACCGAACACTGCCTGCGGGGTCCACTGGTAACTCTCAAACAAGGTAGACAGGCCCAGAGCGATTACCGGAAATAGAACCGCGGCATAAGCAGCCTTGTCGGCGCCGATACGCCCGACCAGCGTCAGGTAAGATCCGAACGCTAGAATCGAACCGAATACAGCAAGGTATACTAACGAGACGCTATAACTGACAGTGGTGTCATAGTTAAAGGAAGCCCCACCGATAACAGCAAAGACCATCATGATCAAGGCACCATAAGCCATACCCCAGGCGTTTGTTTGCACTACCGGGATGCCAGTTTTCTGGTTACGCGCCGAAATTATATTACCGATCGAAGCAGAGTAAGTTGCGATCAGGCACATCCAGAGTCCGCGCCAGGTATCAGCGGTGTTTTCAACGACGCTGACTTCAGACCAGAAAATCGCGACGATGCCGGCAATACCGAAACATGAACCCAGTACTACACGCGGACGGATTGTGCTGCGCATGAAAATCGCACCATTCATGATATTCATCAGGATGACCGTGGAAAACAGCAACGCAACAATGCCCGAGGTCAACAACCCGGTAGCCCAGTAAAATATGAGGTAATTGCTTGAGAACAGAAACAGTCCCTGTAATGCGATGAATCCATGCTGTCGCAGGGAGTATCTCAGGCTGCGTCCAGTCAGCAGGCAAAACAACAGCAAAATCAACGCCGCCAGGCCAAACCGGTAAACCAGGGAGACCTCGGGTGCGACAACCCCAAGCTGGAACCTGATCGCGAACCAGGTTGAACCCCAGATCAATACCGCGGCCATGTATAAGCTGGCTGAATGGGTTAACAACCGGCACCTCGCGATTCCACGAGCGCGGCCATCCAGCAATCGGTTAGCAATTTGAGTAATCCGCGGTAATCAAAAAGAATCGATTCCTGCATCGGTTCGCCGCCGTCGCTATAGCGGTACAATAATCGCCGGCTTCGATTCAGGTCCAGGTTGGCGGCATTACATATTGTCGCCAGGTCCCAGTAAGGGGAAGCCATCGCGGAATATTCCCAGTCGATTAACCATAAGTTCGCGTCATCGAGGAGCAGATTTTCCAGCACCAGGTCATTGTGCGAAGCAACGTAAGGACTGTCGCGGGTTTCAAGCAAGGACAGCTGGCGTTCGGCCTGCTGCAAACGTGGTTTCAATTTTTCCTGCTGGTTTGGTTGCAACATCGCAAAATGACGCGATAGTAGTTCCCTCAAATCTACCCGACCGAGAAACGTGAGTCCGCTGCGATGCAAGCGTTGAACCGGTGTGAGTATGGTTTGCAGCATATTGTCATCATCGAAATCAATCGCCCGCAGCGCACGGCTCGAGCTGAGTGTCGGTGTCAGCGTTATCCCGGAGCCATCTCGCCAACTGACTACCGGGGCGATGCCAAGACTACAGGCAAGCGACTGGTTATGAGCTTCGGCCTGGCGATCGATAAAGTCATCCGTTTCAGGTTTCGGTATTCGCAATGTCCAGTCATTGCGGTGGTTCTGCAGCCGGAAATTGTGATTGGTATAGCCCGCCAACGGCGTTATCCTGAAATCGCCGGGCACGAACTCCCGCAGCAATGGAAGACGTTGAAATACCGCTTCGAGATCGACCTGGCTCACAGTGTACCCAGGTAATTACGCACTTCCGCAAGCTGAGATTGTTCGAGCAATGCCACGGTGTCCTCCAGGGCCACGACACGCCCCTCGCTAACAAAAGCGGTTCGCGCCGATGCCATTAACGCATCTCGAGGTTGATGGCTCACCAGCAAGGCGATCATTTTGTTTTCGCTTACCAGGGTTTTCACCAATCCAATCAATTCCTCACGTAATGCCGGACCCAGAGCGGCAAAGGCCTCGTCAAGGAGCAAAATTTTTCTTTTGCGCACCAGCGCCCGCGCCAGCGCAACCCGCTGACGTTGTCCGCCTGATAGTTCACCCGGCTTGCGTTGCTGTAGTTGGTCCAGTCCGAGTCGTTCGAGGGCAGCTGTTACCTCGCTGGCTTGCTGGCGCGTCAGGCGTAAAGACGGATCGACACCGAGCGCGACGTTGGTAAAAAGGTCGAGATGGGGAAACAGGTTATGCTGCTGAAAAACGATCGACACCGGTCTTGACGGCACCGCCAGCTGTTCGATAGCGACACCGTCAAGCAGGACCTCGCCCGAATCGGGTGTCAGAAACCCGGAAACCAGGCTTAGCAAGGTCGACTTGCCCGAACCACTGGGGCCGATAAGGCTCACTACTTCACCCGCATGAACATCGAGGTCGAAGTGCATTGCCGGGGCCGAGGCACCGGCATAACGAAACGCCAGCTGCTTGATTTCAAGCATCGAATTTACCGCCGATTCCGCGTTCGAGCAACCAGAATACTACCAGGCAAAGCAGCAGTAAAACCAGAGCCGTTACCGTTGCATGGGGAATCAGATAGGCGCCCAACTGCTGGTAAATAACCAGCGCCAGGGTTGCGGTTTCCGGAGTTCCGAACAACGCGATGACTCCGAGATCACCCATTGCCAGGGCCGCGACCAGCGCCGCCGCCAGGCCCAGCGGCCGTCGCAATAATGGCCATTCCAAGTAACGAAAGCGGTTCCAGCCCTGTAAATCCAGGCTTTGGCATAGGTGATGGTAGCGGGCATGATTCTGGCGCAAAGCCGGGCCCAGGCAGCGAATTACGAAGGGCAACCCCATCAACGCATTTATCGTGATCACGATCGGGTAAACCCAGTTGAAGACATCGACATGCGATGATAACAGGACGAACATGCCAGTACCGATAACCAGCGGCGGCATCACGTAAACGATGGATCCGGCAAGGTCGATAAGCCTGGCCTTGTTGACCTGCCCCGCCTGGGCGAGGCTGGCGCTATATTGCACCAGGAACCAGCCCGCAACGACTGATATCAGCGCGGCCGATAAACCGATGAATAACGTCTTGGCAATTGATTGCCATAGATAACTACTGCTAATTATCTGCAGCAATGGTCCACTCAAGGCATCGACAAGCATCGATGAAAGTGGCAGCCCGACATAAATCGTGGCTACCAGAATCAATGCCATATCGAGCGGCTTTTGTAATCGACCCTGGGGTCGCGCACCAGACGAAAGGGTAATTTCAACTTCGGGCAGGCGCTGCAGTTTCAGCGTTACGCCGGCCACCAGCATGCATATCACCAGCTGCAGTAACGCCAACACCACGGCACGCGCAGGATTAAAGTCAAAGCGCAGGGACTGGTAAATCGCAACCTCGAGCGTGGTACTTTTCGGACCACCGCCCAGCGTTAGCACAACCGCAAAACTGGTCAGGCATAACATGAATACGAGCAGCATAATGCCCGGTAATGCTTCGCGTAGCGCCGGCCACTCGAGATAGCGCCAGCGCTGCCAGGTACTCATGCCAAGCTGATCTCCGAGTTGCCAGTGGTGCTCGGGGATGGACTGCCACTGCGGCAGCAGCAAGCGTACCGCCAGCGGCAAATTGAAAAAGACATGCGCCAGCAATATGCCGTTAAGCCCGTAAAGCGATTTACCCAGGGGTATCCAGCCCCCGCTACCGTATACCGAAACCACGCCCAAAACGGCAACCACCGCGGGAACCACCAGCGGCAATGCAAACAGTCGCAGCAACAGCCCGCGCATCGGGAAATTCACTTGTAGCGCAAACGCTCGCGCCACCAGGATAGCCGGCAACACGCTGCAAAGTGTAGAAAGGAGTGCCTGCCAGAGGCTGAAAGACAGCACACGACGAATGTAGCTGCTATGCCAGAAGCGCAGGTCACCGGGCTCATAGCCCGGTAAGCCGCTCAGGTTCACGAGGCCGGCGAGCGGTGCCAGTATGATCAATCCGACCAGTGCCAGTACGATGCCCGCGGATATTGCACGTGGGTTTAGCTGCGTCATCGCCTAGCGCGACGTGACCTCGAGCCATTCGTCGACCCAGGCTTTGCGCTCGCTCGCCACCCGCTTGTCATCCAACAGTAACGCCGGCGACGGGTCGATTAATTGCCCGAATTCCGCTGGTAGCCGGTCGCTTGCCAATACCGCCGGATACATCCAGTTGGTGGTCGGGATAATGGTTTGAAAGTCTTCGCTCAGCATAAACTTTAGAAACTCGCGGGCGAGTTTTTTTTGCTGACTGCCCTGCACCAGGCCGGCAACTTCGATCTGCTGGTAATGACCTTCGCTAAAGCGCGCCGCCGAAAAGCGTGAATCTTTTTCGGCAATGATGTGATACGCCGGGGAAGTGGTATAGCTCAGTACCATGTCGGCCTCACCTTTCAGAAATAAACCATAGGCCTCGCTCCAGCCCTTGCTTACCGTCACGATGCGCGGCGACAACCTGGCCCAGGCCTTATCGGCTTCGTCGCCGTAAATTTTCTTGATCCAGAGCAGTAATCCCAGTCCCGGGGTAGAGGTTCGCGGGTCCTGCACCAGGATGCTGGGGCCCTGCTCATCTTCAACCAGCTGGCGCA
This sequence comes from Gammaproteobacteria bacterium, assembly GCA_029288195.1. Lineage (GTDB taxonomy): Bacteria > Pseudomonadota > Gammaproteobacteria. The sequence continues at coordinate 5,907 of JARFPR010000448.1, forward strand.
GGCTTGTGGGCGGATTGGCAAGTCGCTCCCGGTTGTATACAAAGGCGAAATAACCATAATCATAGGGCAAAAATAAATCATCCTGCCATGGATCCGGTAGCGACGAGTTCTCAAGCACCATGCCGTGGGTATCAAAAAGCCCGCTGGCACCCGCCTCTGCGGTCAAACTGGTATCAAGGCCGAGCAGCAGGTCCGCCCGGGTATTGCTGCCTTCGAGCTTTAGCCGGTTGAGCATCGAAACTCCATCCTCGAGACCGACAAGGTCGAGCGTGCAGTCGCATCGCGCTTCGAATGCCGCCTTGACCTGGGGGCCCGGACCCCATTCACTGGTAAACGAGTCGTAGGTATATACGACCAGGGTAGGCGTCGCTGCGGGTACCGCGAAAGACATCGCCAGCAGCAACAGGCCGGCGCCGAAACATCGTGAACTCAAAGACATAATATTCTCCATTTAGCGGGAAGTTAAAACGGAGAGGTGGAAAACAGCTTCGATCCGCTCACATCCCTACGCCAGTATTAACTGGATCAGGTTCATCGGGTTGGTGTCGTAACTACACCTCTCAGCTCGTTCGAGCACCCCGTTGAGGAAGGAGGACTATATTATTAGTAACATACCCGCGCAAGCGTGAATAACGGCTGGCTGAAATGGTGCCGGCTGTACTATTTTTTATATTCGAGGCCTGGCTTGAGTTCCTCGAACATCTTGTAGGTGGTTTCCGTCATGCCCAACGATGCGTAGGTTTTTTGCGCAGCGGTATTCCAGTGTTCGACGTAGAGACGAAACCCACAGACCGAAGATTCCTGTTCGGCGAGCTCCTTGACGCGCTCATAAAGTTCGCGGTACAGGCCCTGCCGCCGATATTCGGGGCGTACGTATACGCTCTGAACCCACCAGAACAGACCATTGCGCCAGTCACTCCATTCGGTAGTCACCATCAACGAGGCCTGGATTCCATTGTCAAGCTCGACCACCAGGTAAAATCCCATTTGCGGATTCTCGATCATGGTCTTGACACCGGCACCGATTACCTCGGGGATTAACTCCACCCCTTCGGTTTCACGCGCCATGTTAATATTGAATTCGGTGAGTTCAGCAGCGTCTTGTGACAGTGCTGTGCGTATAATCATGTTATTTCCCCTGTTACTGTTTATGGCGCATTGCTTTGCGCGCTTCTTTCTTAGCTGCTTTTTGCGCCCGGATAACTTCAACCTCGGCCCATTCTGCTGCGAAGGAATCGGGGGTTTCCATGCACAACCCACCGAGTTCACCATCGCGTAGCTCTTTGATCAACAGGCGGGATACTTTTTCCAGGTCTACCCGGCCGCCGGAAACGATACAACCGCGTTTGCGCGCTATCGCTTCCAGCAATTCGATTTCTGTTCGCGGCAGTGGCTCGATATCATAGCGCTGAACCAGGCGCTCGGGGTAGGCCTCGATAAGAAATTCGGCGATAAAACTTGCGACTTCCTGTAGTTCGAGCGCGGTGTCGCGAATTGCACCCGTAGCGGCAAGACGATAGCCGCTGGCCTCGTTTTCGATATTGCCCCAGAGCATTCCAGGGGTATCGATCAGGGTCAAATCGGATGATATTTCGATGCGCTGTTGCATGCGGGTCAGCGCCGCCTCGTTTCCGGTCCTGGCAACAGAGCGACCTGCAAGCTTGTTGATCAGGGTTGATTTACCGACATTCGGGATGCCGGCAATCATCGCGTAAATCATCGCCGACCGATTGTTACGCTTGGGCACCAGCGCACGGCATAATCCGGGTAACTGAAAAATGGAATCGTCGCCCATGCTGCACAGCAGTGTTTTAACAAGGTTTTGACGTTCCAGATTGCTAATCCACGGAGCGAGGCGCTCGGGATCCGATAAATCGCTTTTGTTGAGCAGTTTAATACAGGGCTTATTGCGTCGCAGCTCTGCCAGCATCGGATTCTCGCTGGATCCAGGCAGACGCGCATCGAGGACCTCGATGACAAGGTCGACTTGCGGCAGGATCTTGCTAAATTCCTTGCTCGCTTTGTGCATATGGCCCGGGTACCACTGAATCATGATTTGCCTGCAGTAACGAGAATCCGATATCCCAGCCAGGAGAGTTATCCCCGGCGAAGAATTGCTATAAAAGCTTGGATCGTATCGCAAAATGAAAAAAAATACTCCGTCGGCGCCTATTTTCCGTATTCCCAATGTCATTAAAACGTTTAAACTAGCGCCATGGCTGAGATCAGGCATCGTGTTGGCGTCAAAGGAAGCGCGTCGCAGGTTTACC
>JARFPR010000512.1 GCA_029288195.1 Gammaproteobacteria bacterium
CTTGAAATGCCGATCATGGTGGTGTCCAACAGCGAGCACTCGCTGGTGCCTGAAGTTGCCAATGGTATAACGGTTGACTTTAGCCAGCCAGAGCAGGCATATACCGATATCATCTCGGCACTGGAAACCATCAATGTCGCCTGCGTGCTGGCAACCGACGACAGCTGTGTAGAACTTTGCGGCCGTGTCGCAGAGTATCTCGGAATACCGCAAAATAGTGCTGCAGCGGCATTACTTACCCAACGTAAAGATCTTGGCCGTGCAGCATTATCCCGAGCCGGTTGCAACACCCCCGATTACCAGGTTTTGAGAATCGCCGACCACGGCGAGGCACCTTTATCGGTCGAGTATCCGGTTGTCATCAAGCCACTTGCACTCGCCGCCAGCCGAGGCGTAATACGCGCCAACGATGAAACAGAATTCGATACCGCCGTGCAACGCATCGATGCAATTCTGGAATCTACTGGACAACAAGGGTTTGCCCGCGAGAACTTACTGGTTGAATCCTATATCGATGGCCAGGAATACGCGGTCGAGGGTTTTATTATCGATGGCAAATTCAGCTTGCTGACCATTTTTGACAAACCGGAAGCGCTTACCGGACCCTACTTCGAAGAAACCTATTACATCACTCCGACGCGTCTCGAATCTCGGCAAAGAGAGGCACTAATCGGCGAAATAGCCCGTTGTTGCGTGGCCTATGGGCTTGAACACGGTCCGGTACATGCCGAGGCCCGGATAACATCTTCGGGCCCGATTCTGCTCGAACTTGCAGCGCGTACCATCGGTGGACAATGCGGGCAGCTGATCGAGTTTTCATTACAGCAAAAGCTTGAAGAAATTATCATTCAGGGCATGTGCGGCCTTGCTCCGCAGACCGACGGGGAAGCCGAATCCGCCGGTGTGCTGATGATCCCAATTAGTGACTCGGGAATTTTAAAGCGGATCGAAGGATTAACCGAGGCCCAGCAGACAGAATTTGTTCGCGATATCGAAATTCACATTAATCCGGGCTATGAATTGATCCCGTTACCCGAGGGTGCAAGCTACCTGGGTTTCATCTTCGCCCAGGCGCCCGATTTCGATCAGACCTATCAAGCCCTGAAACTGGCTCACTCCCGGCTAAGCTTCGTGACCCAACCCAGATGGGAACTGGAAAATCTGGCGGTTTGATTTACTTTTTCGCGCCGGGCGCACGAAAACCCTGGGGTTGCTGCCCGAGGTCGCCCTCTTTGAAAATAAACCCGAGCATGTGCTGTTCGAGTATTTCAAGGCTGGCAGGATCAATCGTCGAGAGACCATTCTCGTTAATGATCATGGTTTGCCGCTCTATCCATTGCTTCCAGCCATCGGCAGAGACATTTTCATAAATTCGCTGTCCGAGCTCGCCTGGATAGGGCACCTTTTCCAGTCCGGCAGCCTCGTGACCCAGAACGACACAGTTAACTACTCTTGCCATTGATTCACCCCAAAAAAAAAAGCAGCCGGTTATCGGCTGCTTCGCATAATACCAAATTTAGCTTCGATCAGAACGCATAATTCACGCCGATCGCCAATACCGGCCAGGCTTCAAAATCGTCCAATTCATCTTCGGCATCGTCTTCCATCTCTCTAAGGCTTGCATCCACATCCGCCTGCGTTACCCCTCCCGTTGCAGTAGCGTCAAGTTCTACGGAGGGATCAAGCAGGGCAATTCCTATGTCTGCCGTGAAGGATAATCCACCATTCTTTCCAGCTTTACGGCCCCAACCGACACCAATATAAGGCTGATAGGAATCAGCGAAATCGATGTCTCCGCTAATGGTACCAATATCAGCTGGAGTGATGGTAATGCCATCGAAATCAGCGGTACTAGTCAGTTCACCTGTTATATCGGCCGCGCCGGTGTGCCTCATCATACCCGCAGTTAAGTGAAAACCCCCATTGAATATGAACCAGTCAACCAACAGCGCATTTGCACCAAAATCGAGATCCAGCTCGGCATCAATATCGCCCTCGAAGGCATCACCAACCGTAAGGGTTTCATCCTCGCCTTCGAGATCAACGCTGGTCAAACTCAGACTCACATTGATCGTTTTGGTCACCGCAGCACTGAGGTC
>JARFPR010000517.1 GCA_029288195.1 Gammaproteobacteria bacterium
TGAACATTCGCACCCAGTCGCATGAATTCCTGGATATGCATGAATCGATTCTCAAACACGGTTTCCGTAACTGAACCGGTTCCCTCTGCAATTGCGTTGAGCGCACAAAACTGGGCCTGCATGTCGGTCGGAAATCCGGGATACGGCGCGGTCCTGATATTCACCGCATGTGGTTTACGTCCCTCCATATCGAGTTCGATCCAGTCATCACCGGTATCGATCGTGGCGCCTGCTTCCCTGAGCTTGGCCAGCACTGAATCGAGTAGCCTCGGATCGGTACGCTTGACTAAAACCTTGCCGCCGGTAATAGCCGCAGCCACCAGGTAGGTTCCGGTTTCGATGCGGTCAGGCAATACCGTGTAATCACAGCCGCGCAGCTTTTCGACACCATGAATCTTGATCGTATCAGTACCGGCATCTTCAATATGACCACCCATGGCGTTGATAAAATCGGCAAGGTCAACGACTTCGGGTTCACGTGCCGCGTTTTCAAGTACCGTGGTACCGTCGGCCAGACTGGCGGCCATCATCAGGTTTTCGGTGCCGGTCACGGTGACCTGGTCCATGACGATACGAGCGCCTTTAAGCCGTTTACAACTTGCCTTGATGTAGCCCTGTTCGACCAGGATATCTGCACCCATCGCCTCGAGGCCACTGAGGTGCATATCCACGGGTCTGGCACCTATTGCACAACCCCCGGGGAGCGATACTTCGGCGCGTCCAAAGCGTGCCAGCAGCGGTCCTAACACCAGGATTGAGGCACGCATGGTTTTAACCAGTTCATAAGGAGCAAAGGTATTCTCGAGTGTCGTCGGATCTATCTCGATGCTCATTTTTTCACCGATAGTGAGCAATACCCCCATGCGACCCAGTAATTCCATCGTCGTGGTGACATCGTGCAAGTGCGGCACATTGCGGACTATCACCGCACTGTCGGCAAGCAGGGTACCCGCCAGGATTGGCAATACCGCATTCTTGGAACCGGAGACCCGCACATCCCCCTGCAGGGGCACTCCACCTTTGATGATTAACTTGTTCATTCACAACCGCTGAATTCAAGGGCGGACATTCTAACAGAAGACCACCGTTAGTATAGGGATATACCGCTATTCCCTGGCCACCCCAGGGCAACAACACCGGGCTTCGAAATCCGGCGGGTTACTGAGATTAAGAGAGCCCCAATCGGGGAATGGCACAGGTCCCCAATTATTCCTGGTTGCGATCCTGTAGCGTTTTTATCAATCCATCGACACCATTCTTTTTAATCGCGCGTGCAAAGCTTGAACGGTAATTAGTCACCAGGCTTACATCATCAACACTGATATCAAAAACCTTCCAGCCATCTTCACCGAGGCGCAAGGTGTAGTTGATCGGTATCGGAAAGCCTCCAGCCTGTTCAACTTCGGTCCTGACCATAACTTTACCGTCGGCCTCAAGACCTTCCATCGGCAGGTAAATGAGCTGTTGATCCGTATATTCAAGCAAAGCAGAGCTGTAAGTTCGAACCAGTAACAGCCGGAACTCTTCGATAATGGTGGGGCGTTGCTCGGCATTGACTTTTTCCTTGTATTGACCAAGGGCCAGGTCGGTCATCGCCGAAAAATCAAAATGCGGCAATACCACTTCGTTGACCAGCTTGTAGACGCCCTTGGGGTCACTCTTGTAGCTATCGGCGTTGGCCTTGATTTCAGCCAATACCTTATCCGAGGTTTCCCTGATCAATTGTTCTGGTCCGGTCACGGCCAGGACGGGCAACGCAACCAGCAACAACATAAACGCGATTATTTTTTTCACTGGAACACTCCACTGACGCTTTTAAGCTTTGACACGAGATTATTAAAATCATTCACTGCACGCAAATACTCCGCGTAGGCAAGTACATATACCTGTAAAGCATTAATAATATCGTCGGCTTCCTCGAGCCCTGCCTCGAAATCGGAATAGGACGCTATCATCCATCGGCGAGCAGCCCTGGAGCTTTCACGCATCGAATCGATAGCCTTGTGTTTGGCCTGCATCGAGTAATACTGCTCACGCACCTGGAACGGAATCCCCAGACGCGCAAACGAGGCCCTATGAACCAGTGCATCGAGCTCCGCCTGAGCCTGCACCACTCGCGCGGGCTGGGCACCCTGCTCCCACTGCCAGCGCATACCGAGCAGCGGCGAAAGGGCCGCATGATTAAAAGGATCATAAATATGCGGATTCTCAAGCGTGTCCCGATCCGGCGAGACAGCCACCGATCCAGCGACTCCGGCATAGACGATGGGTTTCTTGTCTGCGCGAGTGGCCTTTACCAACGCACGGCGCGCGGTCAGACCCGCCTCGACCTGCTTGAACTCGACTCGATTGTCGAGCGCGAGGTTTATCCACTCCTCAAGGCTCTGCTCGGGCAATGGCAGCGGTTGCAAGCGTCGGTCCGCAAGCTCGATTAACTCCTCGTCACGCCCGGTCAGTAACTTGAGGCCCGCCATTGCAATTTGCTCAAGGCCATTAGCCTCGGCCAGAAAATTATCAATCAAACCGAGTCCCGCCTGCAGCGCGTACTTGTCCGACAGACTCGCCTCGCCCGAACCTTCTTCGAGCCAACCGTCGACCAGTTCAAGCGCTCCGTCGAGGCGACCGCGAGTATCCTCGAGCAGCAAACGGCTGTCGCGTGCAGTCAGGTATCCGAAGTAAGCCTTGACCACCTGCAGCGCAACCTCGTCACGTTGCAAGGTAACGTCCTGTTGCTTGATCATGATATTGTTTTGTGCTGCTTCCTGGTAATTCTCGAGGCGACCGAAAGTCGCCAGCGGTTTAACAATACTGAAGGTCAACCCTCCCCATATCGATAACCCGTCATCGAAGTCGTATTCATCGTCGCGCGGAGTGCAAGCTCCGCTGCAGGATTCTTCGCCATCTTCATAAAATCCACCGTCTACACCCGTCGCGAGTGCGAGATAACTATCCACCGAGTAGCGCCAACCTTCAGAGCCTTCGGCTTCCTGCAGCAAACCCTGTGCCTTTCGCACGAAGGCCTGTTTTTCATCGATGCGGGGATCATTCGCCAACGCCAGTTCGATAGCCTGCTCCAGGTTTAGCTTATCAGTGGCGTAAAGCCCGGAACTGGCGCCAAGCAAGACTAAAGGCCAGACTAGTTTCATTGCGATCTTAAGCATAATCATGATTCTTCCTTAACGATGCTGAATGCTAGCTGACTCGAACCGACAGTTAGCAGGAAATCCTCGCAGAGTCTATCCGCTAAACCGCTACAAGTGAACGCCCAGGGGGCTAATTGAGAATCATTCCTACGAAATACTGGCAAAATAGTCGCATTAAAGTTAGTGTTCGCCTCGTCAATCCCGTTAGCACAGTTTATATGTCCAGATCATTAACAGATCGACATAGCTTTAGCTATGAAGAGCTCATCGAATGCGGCAAAGGTGATTTATTCGGGCCGGGTAACGCACTGCTTCCCTTGCCACCCATGTTGATGTTCGACCGCATCATTAATATCGATGATACGGGTGGCAAGTTCGAAAAGGGCGAAATTATTGCCGAGCTGGATGTCAACCCGGATCTCTGGTTCTTCAAATGTCATTTCGAAACCGATCCGGTAATGCCTGGCTGTCTCGGTCTCGACGCGATGTGGCAATTGATCGGATTCTTCCTCGGCTGGAAAGGTGGCCCGGGGCACGGACGGGCCCTCGGCGCCGGCGAAGTCAAGTATTTCGGGCAGGTGTTACCGGCCGCAAAACTGGTCACCTATCGTATCGATATGAAACGCGTAATCATGCGCAAGCTGGTTATGGGCATCGGCGATGCCTCGATGGAGGTTGATGGCAGGGAGATCTATAGCGCAAAAGATTTACGCGTCGGCCTGTTCACCTCCACCGACGAATTCTGACCACCCGATAAAACCTATGTTAAGTTTGCTTAGCCATATCGCTGCCGTCATCACAGGACTGGCTTTACTCGTCTGGAGCGC
>JARFPR010000182.1 GCA_029288195.1 Gammaproteobacteria bacterium
ACGCGCCCCGCTTGACCCGCTGCGTCGGCCCGCCGAGCCCTCGACGTGGGGAGCAGCGCGTGCACGCTTGTCAGGCTGGAGTCCGGCGTGCGCCGGAATGACACAATCAACTATCGTCCCGCACTCATCCTGCTTTCATCCCGAGGCTTGAACCGGTGCGTCGGACCGACGAGATCTCGAAGTGGAGAGCAGCGCGCGTACAATTGTCAGGCTGGATTCCGGCTTGCGCCGGAATGACACAATCAACGATCGTCCCGCTCTCATCCTGCTGTCATCCCGCGGCTCGACCCGGTGCGTCGGACCGACGAGATCTCGAAGTGGAGAGCAGCGCGTGTGCGATTGTCAGGCTGGATTCCGGCTTGCGCCGGAATGACACAATCAACTATCGTCCCGCTCTCATCCTGCTGTCATCCCGCTCTCAGCCTGCTGTCATCCCGCGGCTTGACCGCGGGATCCAGCGATATGGATTAGGAATAAGCCCCCGGATTACTTTCCTGACGCGCGCTTTTTGGCGAAGAATTGCGACAACAGGGCCGCACATTCATTAGCCATTACGCCGGCTTTAAGCTCGGGCAGGTGATTAAATTTCCCGGTTTCGAAGAGTCGCTGTGCACTTTCGATCGCACCGGTTTTTGGCTCGGCCGCGCCGTAAACCAGGCGCCCTACCCTGGCATGTACTAGCGCACCTACGCACATGGTGCAGGGTTCCAACGTGACATACAGTGTCGTGTCGGGCAGTCGATAATTTTCCAGCTTCTGCGCCGCCGCACGCAATACCACGATCTCGGCGTGTGCACTCGGATCACAGGAAGTAATTGGTTGGTTATGTCCTGCGGCAATTAATTCACCGGCGGAATTCACCAGTACCGCCCCTACCGGAACCTCGTCCCTTGCGGCTGCGATCTGAGCCTGTGCTAGCGCCTGCTCCATCCAGGCAGCATCACTCACTCCCACTCGATGGTACCCGGTGGCTTACCTGAAATATCGTAAACCACGCGCGAGATGCCCTCGATTTCATTCATGATGCGTCGTGATACATGATCGAGGAAATGGTAAGGCAGGTCCGCCCAGCGCGCCGTCATGAAATCGATCGTCTCGACCGCGCGCAGACTCACGACATGGTTATAGCGGCGTCCATCACCGGTAACGCCAACCGATTTGACCGGTAGAAAGACGACAAAAGCCTGGGAGACCTTGTCATACAGGTCGTGATTGCGTAACTCCTCGATAAAGATGTGATCCGCAAGTCGCAAGGTGTCGGCATACTCCTTTTTCACCTCGCCAAGGATTCGTACCCCGAGCCCGGGTCCGGGAAACGGATGCCGATAAACCATATCGCGCGGAATACCGAGTTCGACGCCGATCTGGCGCACTTCATCCTTGAACAGTTCACGCAGCGGTTCGACCAGGTCAAGTTTCATCTCTTCCGGCAGGCCACCAACATTATGATGCGATTTGATCAAGTGTGCCTTGCCGGTTGCGGCCCCGGCGGATTCGATAACATCCGGGTAAATCGTACCTTGCGCGAGCCACTTCGCGTTGTCCAGTTTTTCGGCTTCCTCTTCGAAAATCTCGATAAACAGGTTGCCGATAGCCTTGCGCTTGTGTTCCGGATCACTCAGGCCGGCAAGCTTTTCCAGGAAACGCTGCTCGGCATCGACACGAATCACGTGCACCCCCATGTGATCGGCAAACTGTTCCATGACCTGGTCACCTTCGCGGTAACGCAGCAACCCGGTATCGACGAATATACAGGTAAGTTGTTCTCCGATGGCCTTGTGCAATAGCGCCGCGACAACCGATGAATCGACGCCACCCGACAGCCCGAGCACAACTTCGTCCTGCCCGACCCGGGTACGCACATCGGCAATGGTGGCATCGATAATATTGGCCGATGTCCACTCGGAAGCGCAGCCGCAAATCTGGTGTAAAAAGCGTGCATAAATTGCACTGCCCTGCAGGGTATGCGTCACCTCGGGATGGAACTGCAGGCCGTAGATCTGTCGCTCTTCATCCGCCATACCGGCAATCGGTGCACTGTCGGTACTCGCCATCAGCTTGAAACCGGGCGGCAGTTCGGCAACCCGGTCACCGTGCGACATCCATACATCCAGCATGCCGTGACCCTCTGCAGTGACGTGATCCTGGATATCGCGCAACAATTCGGTGTGTCCTCGAGCTCGCACGCTGGCGTAACCGAACTCAGACTTGCCGACATTTTCCACTTGCCCGCCCAATTGCTGCGCCATGGCCTGCATGCCGTAACAAATGCCCAGTATCGGCACCCCAAGTTCGAACAGGTCTGTCGGAACTTCGGGCCGGGCATTATCGAGGGTTGATTCAGGTCCGCCCGATAGAATGAAACCGCGTGCTCCAAAATCACGAATATGCGCAACATCGGCATCCCAGGGGTAAATTTCGCAGTAAACGCCAGCTTCACGCACCCGGCGTGCGATTAACTGGGTGTATTGCGATCCGAAATCCAGGATCAGGATTCTGTCGTCGTGCAGGTCGGTCATAAGAGCCTCTAATTAACTCATGCGCCAGTCAAATGCGAAGTTAAAACCCGGAACGCCGGACCGCGCTAGATTAAGGCGCCAATCGCAGGTAATAGCCAGCCTATTGACAAGATTGGCAACGCTGAGATAGCGCGGTCCGGCGTCCCGGGTTTTAACGAGTAGTTGTTGGCGCATGAGTTGATTAGAGGCTCCGTTAAACCTGGTAGTTGGGTGCTTCCTTGGTGATGGTGACGTCGTGAACATGCGACTCGCGCATCCCCGCATTGGTGACCTGCACGAATTCGGGACGGGTACGCAACTCTTCGATGGTGCCACAGCCGACATAGCCCATGCTTGACCGCACCCCGCCGAGTAGCTGGTGAATGGTATTCATCAGCGGCCCCTTGAAAGGAACGCGGCCTTCAACGCCCTCGGGTACAAGTTTCTCATCCGCACTGTCGGCCTGGAAGTAACGATCGCTAGAGCCTTTCTGCATCGCCGAAATCGAACCCATACCACGGTAGGATTTGTAGGAACGACCCTGGAACAATTCAACCTCGCCTGGTGCCTCCTCGGTACCGGCAAACATGCTGCCGATCATGACTGCATGGGCACCGGCAACCATCGCCTTGGCCACGTCTCCGGAAAAACGGATACCACCGTCGGCAATAACCGGGACCCCGGTTCCCTCAAGTGCCCCGGCGACGTTGCTGATAGCCGATATCTGCGGTACACCAACGCCTGCCACGATACGCGTGGTACAAATCGAACCTGGACCGATGCCGACCTTGACCGCATCGGCACCCGCATCAACCAGGTCCCGTGCGGCCTCCGCTGTTGCAATATTACCACCGATGATCTGGATCTCCGGGAAGCCCTGCTTTATCCAGGCAACCCTTTCGAGGACGCCCCGCGAATGACCATGCGCGGTATCGACCACGATCACATCCGCCTCGGCCTCGACCAGTGCATGCACCCGGTCATCGGTGTCAGCACCGGTACCGACGGCCGCGCCGACGCGCAGGCGGTCCCACTCGTCGGTGCAGGCCAACGGATGAACACTCGACTTGGTTATATCCTTTACCGTAATCATACCTTTCATGTCGCCTTTTTCGTTTACCACCAGAACACGCTCGATGCGGTGACGGTGCAACAGTTCGATGACCTCGGATTTTTCGGCGCCCTCGCCAACCGTGACCAGCTTATCGCGGGTCGTCATAATCGACGAAACCGGTTGATCGAGATGGGTTTCAAAGCGCAGGTCGCGCTTGGTAACAATGCCGACCAGTCCGTCACTGCCGATGACCGGCAAACCGGAAATCTTGCGTTCCCGGGTTAGCTTGATGACGTCGCGCACCGGGGTCTCCGGGCTGATCGTAATCGGGTCCTTGATGACGCCGCTTTCATATTTTTTCACGCCGGCAACTTCGGCGGCCTGTTGCTCGATCGAAAGATTCTTGTGGACGATGCCGATGCCGCCTTCCTGTGCAATTGCGATCGCCAGGCGCGATTCGGTTACCGTATCCATCGCGGCTGAAATCAACGGGATATTTAGATCAATGCCCCGGGTCAGGCGAGTTTTCAACACTGCTTCGTTAGGCAGAATCTCGGACTTCGCGGGCACCAGCAAAACATCGTCGAAAGTAAGGGCTTCCTGGCTGATACGCATGATGGCTCCGACGGGCTGTTGCAAAGCGCGATTATAAATTAATGCGGGCGCTAGCGTAAGTGAGATTATTGGATTCGGCCTTACTAAGTTAGAATAAAAGCTTATTTTTTAACGATTCGATTGCATGCAGCCTGCTCAACCCACCACAGAAGCGATCTGGACCGTCTCCGCGCTTAATTTCGAAGTCAAAACCATCCTCAGCCAGGGCATCGGCACGCTGTGGATTGAAGGCGAGATTTCGAATTTTGCCTGCCCCGCCTCGGGGCACTGGTATTTCACCCTCAAGGACGAAAAGGCACAGTGCCGCGCGGCGATGTTTCGCGGGCGTAACAGCCGCGTCGGCTTTCAGCCGCAAAACGGTCAGAAAGTGCTGGTCAGGGCCCAGGTAACGTTGTACGAGGCGCGTGGCGAGTTTCAGCTGGTGGTCGACCATCTCGAGGATTCCGGGGTCGGCGAGTTGATGCGACGTTACGAACAACTCAAGGCCCAGCTGGGAGAGGAAGGCCTGTTCGACACGGCGAACAAGAAACCGCTTCCCGAACACCCGCAAAAAATTGCGCTGATCACGTCGACCACCGGTGCCGCCATCCGTGACGTGCTGTCGGTCATCGAGCGCCGCGCACCGCACATACCGGTGGTGGTGTTTCCGACCCCGGTGCAGGGTGAGATCGCGGCAACCCAGATTCGACAGGCGCTAACGCGGGTCGCGGACTACGGCGAATGCGACGTGGTACTGCTGGTACGCGGCGGTGGATCCCTGGAGGATCTGTGGAGTTTCAACGACGAGGCGCTGGCACGAGACATGGCCGCGTTCCCGATTCCAATCGTGACCGGCGTTGGCCATGAAATCGATTTTACCATCGCAGATTTCGTTGCCGATCTGCGCGCACCTACGCCATCGGTGGCCGCTGAAACCATCACCCCTGACATCAATGAACTGATGCAGGGCATCGATGACCGAATTGCACGCCTGCTCGGCCAACTCGAATTACGTCTCGGCAAATCCCGTGAACGTCTGAAGTACCTGCTCAAGGCGCTGGACCAGCAACATCCGACACGCCAGTTCGCACAACTTGCACTGCGCCTCGATCATGCTTACCTGTCGCTACTCGAGCGACAGCGCAGCAGGCTGGTTGAAGACCAGCACCGCCTGCGCTTATGTCAGTCGATCCTGGTGCAGGTCAGCCCAAAGGTGACGATTAACCGTCACCGGGAAAAGCTGTTTCGAATGCTTGAAAACCACCAGGCCGCGATGCGCCAGAAATTACTGCTCGCACGCCATCAGCTTTCGCTGCAGAGTCGATCCCTCGATACTTTGAGCCCGCTCAAAACACTGGCTCGTGGTTTCGCGACCATCAGCAAGGACGACAAGCTGGTTACCTCGGTAAAGCAGTTGGCGACTGGCGACAAGATCGAAATTACCCTGACCGATGGCAGCAAGGGCGCAAGCGTCGATTAAATTTTTGGTCTTTTAAGTTACCCGGGGCCCGACTACGGTAATAACCAGGCAGACAATACCGTCAATGCTCGGACAGCAAGCAACCGTAACCTTCGAAGCGGTCCTCGATGCCGGCCAGGCGCAGGCAATCCCAGATCATCGCCTGGTTGCTGCAAATCGCGGGTTTACCCGCGCGCGATTCGATTTCAGCGATCACATCCAGCGTGCGCAGTGCCCCGCAGGAAACGAAGATCGCATCCGCATCGGGTTGGTCCTGGGCCAGTGCAAACTCGGTGATGTAATCCGGCGCCACGCGCACCATGTCACTGTCCTTTTCGAGATTCAGCCCGCATAGCGAAATGACTTCAAACCCGGCCTGCTCGAGATAATCCACCTCGCGCTGATTGACTTCATCGAGATACGGCGT
>JARFPR010000535.1 GCA_029288195.1 Gammaproteobacteria bacterium
ATCAGCCCTGATATCTGGCGGCGCATGCTGCTCGATTACGATGCCCTGGGAGAAAGTTATAAATACGCCGGCCGCTTTACCAGCCACGAAATCAATATCATCGACACCAAGCTCGACCATTACATTCGCGCCAAGGCGGAAGAGCGGGATTCGATCCCACACCTGATGGTAGATCGCTTTCGTTTCGACAGCTTCGCCAGCGAAAAAATCACTCGTGTCCTGCACAAAACCTATGTGCGCTATATCGATACCATGTACATGTATTTTGTCGTAACGCCGCCGGAGGCTACCGTTGAACGCGGTTGGGAACGCGGCCTAATACGCGGGCGTTTCAAGGCTGTCGAAGATTTTCTTGGCCACTGTATCGAGGCCTATGCCGGAATGCCGAAGCTATTATTCAAATGGCTGGCCAATGACAAGCCAAGATATTTCTTCGAGTTTCTCGACAACAGCGTCGCCAAGGGCACCTACCCGGAACTCATTGCGCGCGGCACCCAGGGTGAAATGCAGATTTACCGGGTTGGTCCTCTGCTCGACATCGAACGTTACCAGCGCATCAATGTGCTCGCGACCGGTCCCGATCAGGTTGAGGCCGCGGCCGAACTTTTAAAGGTAGAAAACAACCTCGGGTTTCTGCGCCAGTGTATTGCCAAATTCAAACTGATCGAGTTTGTCGACGTGGAGACAGACAATTGCTTCCTGGCGATTCGTTCAGGTAGTTTCGAAATAGCCGACATCCAGCTGTTCAACCAGAACCTGGCTGATGAAACCCTGCGCGAGATTGTCGAACTGCTGGCGCCCGATTTGCTGCCCGGATAAAGCCTGGGCTAAACTCTCAGATAATCGGGAGATTAAAACCATGAGTAAAACCACGAGCGGTAGCTGCCTGTGCCAGGCTGTCACCTACCAGTTTCACGGCCCTGAATACATTTTTCAATACTGCCATTGCTCGCGCTGTCGCAAGTTCACTGGCAGCGCTTTCGCCAGCAATATCCTGGTCGACCCAAAACAATTCAAATGGCTTGGTGGCGAAGAGATGGTCGGTCGTTTTGATCATCCGGATGCCAGGCATTTTGCCACCTGCTTTTGTAAGCAATGTGGTTCTTCTTTACCCTGGCTTTCGCAAAGCGGCACCGCAATGATTATACCGGCCGGCACCCTGGACGAAGATCCAGGAATCAAACCATCGCAGAACATATTCTGGAAAGACCGGGCGCCCTGGCGTGCAGCAGTCGACGGGTTGCCGCAATACGATGAATTGCAGCCGCGCAAGGTTAAAGACTGACGCCCGGATCAGGTAAAGGCTTGTCCAAAGTCAGGCAGGGGGAATTCGATTGAAAACGATGAAATTATTATGCCTGGGCGCTTTTGTATTTCTGGCCTGGGGCGTCAACGCGGCACCACCTTTTGGGAGTGAAGAAGATGTCAGCTATGCCAGGAATCTATGGCAGACAATGATTGACGCAGGCTATGCCGGAAAAGACGGCTTGATGTCAAAGCCCTATATAGGCCAACACCCGCATGGGGCTATTCTGGATACCATCGCGGGAAAGATTGTCATAGACGGAAAACTGCATGACATTATCGTCAAGCGCAACTATGGTGGTGAGGGTGTCAGTATCGTCAACGTCTCCAATCAACCGGCAAAGTACCTGCAAGCTATTACCGTGATGTTGAAGCGTCCCGGTTACGACCCTGAAACCAGGGACTGGTTCTGGATCAGGTACAAATCGGACGGTAGCATCGACATCAATGCAGAAGGTACCCCGCTTGCTGGCAAGGTGGCCAAGGGTGAAGCAGAGGGCTGCATCGCCTGTCACACCGCCGCACCTGGCGACGACATGGTGTTTCTGCGCGACTAGCGGATTGCCGCAGGGGAAGCATTTTCTAAAACAGCTTCTGCTGTTGGCGGGTAATTTCATCCATTGAAGAGCCAATCGCGTTGAGAATGGTGTCTGCGATCGGTGTCAGTTGTTTCTCAACGATGTGCTCATAGTCGAGCTTTGCATTCTGACATTCCAGGGTTTGTGCGCCGGCAACGGTAATCACGTACTCAATCCAGCTTCGGTTGCGATAGCGTGAAGGTTTTTGGTTCTGCTTGAACTCGGCCTCGGCCTTGATTGCCGCCTGCGCATGCGGTGGAATATTTTTCTGGTACTCGGCAAGTTTCTTATGCAGCCGCTTACGATAAACCAATTGCTGATCGAACCTGCCATCATAAAGATCGGCCACCGTCTGTCGGATATAATCAGCATACTCTTCGCCATCAAAGATCAGCTGATAAAGTGTTTGCTGAAATTCGCGGGCCAGCTCGGTCCAGTCGGTGCGCACTGTTTCAAGACCCTTGTAAACAATATCACGCTTGCCGTGCTCATCGTCGATAAGACCGGCATAACGTTTCTTGCTACCCTGCTCCGAGCCACGCATGGTCGGCATGAAGAACTGCCTGAAATGGGTTTCAAACTCCATTTCCAGGCATGATTCGATACCGTACTCCTGCTGCAGGTGATCGCGCCAGTATCGATTAATTGTAGCCACCAGGTGGTTGCCGATATCGGCCGCGGTGCGATTGTCTCGCGAGCCGTTTAAGGAAACAAATACCGAATCGGTATCGCCGTAGATTACCTCGTAACCCTCTGCCTCGATGAGTTTGACCGTCTGGATAATGATGTCGTGACCACGCTTGGTGATTGAACTGGTCAGACGGGAATCGTGTAGACGACAGCCAGAAGTGCCCAGCACGCCGTAAAAAGAATTCATAATAATCTTGATTGCCTGTGATAAGGCTGCGTTACCGTCGCGCTTGGCTTCGTCACGTGCCGCCCAGAGGTTTTCAATGATCTGCGGCAAAATATGCTCGTACTTGTGAAAACTCGCCCCGTCATATCCCGCAACGACATCTTGCGGATCAGCCCGTTTCGCAGCCACCCGCGCGTAGGGATCGACACGGAAAGTCCGGATAATACTCGGGTACAGACTTTTATAATCGAGCACCAGTACTGAATCCTGTAACCCCGGGGTCGAATCCATGACGTATCCTCCCGGCGCGCTCAACTCGCCCTGGTAGTCACCGATGTTCGGCGCTATGTATCCCTTGCGGTGCAGTCGCGGCAGGTAGAGATTATCGAATGCCGCGACTGAGCCACCCGCGCGATCCATCTCCAGGCCGGTAAGCCTGGCACGTTCGATGGAAAACCCGACCAGCTCGGTTTTTTCAAAAATATCCCACACCAGTTGGCAATCTTCGAGGTTATAGGTTGCCAGGGATTCTTTCTCCTGCTCGAATTGTCGCCTGATTTCCTTTGCCTTATAAAGAGGGTCAGAATGCGTTTTATGGTGAATTAATTTACCTCTACCCAGCAACTCCCGGGCGACCGATTCCAGCGCAAAGCTGGCGAAATTATAGGTGGCGGAGCGCAGCGTATCGATGCCGTCAAGCACCACCCTTCCCGGGATCAGCACAAAGTAGTGATTGCGATCGGCCTGAGATTGCCGCCACACAGGCTGCTCAGCGCCGCGGCCGATGCTGAGCGGCATCCCGAGCGCCTGTGATTTTTTCTGCAACAGCCGGAGATCAAAATTGATCACATTCCAGCCGATCAGGATATCAGGATCGATGCGCTCGACCCACTCGATCCACCGCTGCAACAGCGCGGTCTCATCTTTGACATACTCGATAAAGTCGTTATCCACTCCGTCACCAATCATCAGGACCCGGTTGGTCCTGGCAGTCACGAACGCAATCGAAAACAACGCATCAGTTTCGTAATCGGATTCGATGTCGAGTGACATGATCTCGAAACTCGGCGTGTAATTACCGGGCTGTAAACGAACGTTTTGCAAGCCCCCTTTGCTGTAGTCCGCATCGATATCGACCGAGGCTGTAATGAAGCGCTCACACAGGAACCGTTCACTGGGGCGAATATCAGCTTCATAGCAGGCGATACCGTTTTGTATCAGCTTGTCTCGCGAACGATAAAGCTGCTGCTGCGAGGTAAAGTAAACCCCGCTGACCGCTTGTTCATCAAAGGTTTTCAGCTGCAGCGGTTTAATCGAAACACCGCGAACCTTGCCGATCAGGGAGTCTGCGGTTTGTACGTCGGCCTGCCGAATAAAAAACAGGGCTTGCTGTCGATGGATCGAGACCATCGACGGACCTTGTGCGGTGGTCAGCCAGAAATCCAGGCGCACACCGTCCTGCTCATCAGACCATTGGCGTGTCAATAAAAAGGCAGGAGTCAACGAGTCGCTTCCGAAAAAAGGTTAACTTTAACGCACATTACATTATTATCGCGGGTTCCCGTGCAAGCTTGCATCATCTTTGGAGACCACCATGCATCTTTCCCGCTTCCCGAGACTGCATTTTGCTCATTTACCGACCCCGCTCGAACCGTTATTTGCCTATCCGAGAATTTTTGAACTACCCGAATAGAGTTAATACCTCGAATGACAAAAACCGTCTTCTCCAAGCCTTTTACCCAGCAGGAGGCTATTCCCGATGCAGGCATCGAACATGCGATAAAGGTTTTGCGCAGTGGCAGGCTGCATCGATACAACACACTCGAAGGTGAAATTTCCGAAGCGGCGCTACTTGAACAGGAGTATGCCGCCTACATGGGCCAACGCTACTGCCTTGCCTGTACTTCGGGAGGCTACTCACTGCATATCGCTTTAAAAGCGGCTGGCATTCAGCCCGGTGACGCGGTACTCAGTAACGCGTTCACGCTCGCCCCGGTGCCCGGTGCTATCGATAATGCGGGTGGCAAACCGGTGTTGGTCGAAATTGATAACAACTATTGTGTCGACCTGGCGCATCTTGAAACCATGATGCTGCAGTCAAAGGCGCGTTTTTTCATGATCTCTCACATGCGCGGGCACATCGCAGATATGATCGCGGTAAGCGCCCTTTGTAAAAAACATGGGGTGACGCTGATCGAAGATTGCGCGCATACCATGGGCGCGAGCTGGGACGGAAAAAAATCGGGCAGTTTTGGCAAGATTGCCTGCTTCAGCACCCAAACTTACAAACATCTCAATTCGGGTGAAGGCGGGTTGCTGACTACCGATGACGACGAAATCATCGCACGGGCCACTATCTATTCGGGTTCCTACATGCTGTTTGAGCGCCATGGCACTGTCCCCGAAGCCGATGTTTTTTCCGATATCAAGCTCGATACTCCGAATTACAGTGGCCGCATGGATAACCTGCGTGCGGCGATCCTGCGCGCCCAGTTACCCGGCCTTGATCAAAATTGCGCGCGTTGGAATGAGCGCTATCGCGCATTAGAAAGTCGACTGGCACAAAATTCGCGGATTCTGCTACCCCAAAGACCTGAGCAGGAATCTTATGTTGGCAGTTCGCTCCAGTTTCGCGTCGCAGATTTTGACCAACAACAGGTGTCAGCATTCGTCGACAATTGCGCGACCCGCGGCGTAGAACTCAAGTGGTTCGGAGGTGCCGAACCGCATGGTTTTACCAGTCGCTACGATAGCTGGCGTTATACCGGTAATACCCAGCAGTTACCTCAAACACTGGAAATCCTGGCGACCACTTTCGACCTGCGTATTCCGCTAACGTTTTCGATTGAAGACATGGGAATTATCGGCAGTATCATCGACGAAGAAGCCACGGAAATCCTCGGCTAAATGCCTTGCTCACAAGAAAGCGGCGGTCCGACGTATCGGAATCTTGCTGCGCGGCACCCTTGTAAAATCCCGGAGAAATGAAAATTTAGCCGTGCTACTGGGATTGTTGCTGCAGCTGCATCATTTCCTTCATCTTCTCCAATTGTTGTTGCATTTCTTCCGTCATCTCCCCGCCTCCCTGCTGTATCTGCTTCATCAACTCACCCATATCCGGCATATTTTCCATCATTTGCTGGGTTTCTTGCGTCGCCTGGTTCATCTTGTCGCTCATATCGACAACCTCCATGCCAGAAGGGAGTGCATAGTGATTGGCGGCAAACTTCTTTTTCGTATCGACCGCTATCACTTCCGATTGCAGGTTGCCGTTCTTGTCGAGCACTCGCATCGGCGCCCCACTCGATTCGATCATATCGACCATTTGCAGGTTAGCTTGCTCACATACCGACATAGTACGGCTCGTACCTCTCGACATGTTGCGTGAAAATTGCTGCATGCTGCGCATCGAATCGAAAATAGCTCGAACCTCATTATTTTTTAGCAGCTTGCTCGAGGCGTAAATAGTGCCGCATTTTTTTCCATTCGCGATCATTTCTAATTTACGTGTTGAATAACCGGCAATCTTTTGTCCGCCACCTTTATCCTTCAGGCTTATGCTAATTTTCGAATCGTTAACGCTAACACCTCCCTTGCCGATACTGGTTCTCATTATTTCGCCACGCTTGGTATCGACCATATAAAAATCGTCACCTGCATAATCGATGATGACATATCCCGGCATTTGCTTATCTTCGATGCGTGCCCTCTTACCATCACTGCTAAACATGCTGGTATGCCCCTTTTCGCCCTTTACCGTAATCTGCACGTCGGCCAGTGCGGTGCCGGATGCTAAAAAAAATGAAAAACAGATGATTAAGAATTTCTTCATGACCGGGCCCCTTACCTATTTCACTGATATTAATTCCATGATACTACTTACACCATGAAATCTCATGCACGCGTTGTGGTTATAGGTGGCGGTATCGCCGGTTGTTCAACACTTTATCATTTGACCCGCGAGGGCTGGACCGACGTGGTGCTGGTGGAGCGTGACGAGTTGACGTCGGGCTCGACCTGGCATGCAGCCGCCCAGGTCACCCAGTTTGGCGGCAACCAGACCATGGTTGCACTAAAGCGGCACAGTATCGACCTTTATCGTGAACTCGCTGCCGATGCGGAAAATCCGATCTCCTACCATATCACCGGCGGGATGCGCCT
>JARFPR010000187.1 GCA_029288195.1 Gammaproteobacteria bacterium
ATTTCGCCGACTACACGCAAAAAAACCTGGCACGTTTCGAAACGGTTTATGCCGAGTATAAAAACAACTACCATTAAGACAATTCATCGGAGCCCGCTTATGGAACTCGACATCGACTATGTCAGAGCACAATTTGATCAACTCGCAGACGACCCCGAGTTTACGTTCGCCTCTAATGCCGGCGGCAGCTATGTCTGTAACCAGGCCAACCAGGTACTCGAACACTACAACCACCACACCCGCGTGCAGCCATACTCACGCTTTTCACCGTCGGCCGAAGCGGGTCATGCCATGGATCGTGCGCATGCTGGCTGGGCAGAGGCACTGAATATCCGACCCAGTGAACTGACGATAGGTCCTTCGACGTCGATGAACACTTATGTCATGGCGCAGGCGATCGGTGATATCTGGAAACCTGGCGATGAAATTATCGTGACCAACCAGGACCACGAGGCCAACAGCGGTGTCTGGCGTCGAAAGGCACTTGAAAAAGGCGTCACCATCCGCCAATGGGAGGTCGAGCCCGACACCGGCCTGCTGAATATAGAATCACTGTTCCCGTTACTGCGCGATAACACGCGCTGGGTTTTTTTCACCCATTGTTCCAACGTCATCGGTACGGTCAACCCGGTAGCCGCAATCGTCAACACCATCAAGTCCGGCAGCAACGCCTGCGTGTTTATCGATGCGGTGGCCTACGCGCCGCACCATATTCCAGACCTGAAAGCGCTTGGCGTTGATGGCTATGCGTTCAGCCTGTACAAGGTTTTCGGCCCGCACCAGGGGATGCTTTATGTAAACAAGGATATCCGGGGCGACCTGACTTCGCAGGCCCACTATTTCAATAGCGGAAATCCCGCCAAGGATTTCTGTCCTGCGGGTCCACAACACGCGCAGATCGCCGGCTGCGCCGGGGTGCTGGATTATTTTGATGAACTTCACCAGCATCATTTCGGTGCCAACGAAAAAAAGCGCAACGTGAAAATGGAAGAAATCTACCAGTTGATCGTGCAACAAGAAAACAAGCTGGCGGCGCCGCTGCTCGAGTTTCTGCGTCACCACGCGGACGTGCGCCTGCTCGGCAAAACGCACACCAATGATAACGACCGAGCGCCGACCATTGCATTCCAACCGCTAAAGCAAAGCGCGAAGTCGGTAGCCCACAAGCTGCAGGATGCAAAAATCGGCACCGAGAATGGCAATTTTTATGCCCACCGACTGATCAGCGATCTCGGCATGGATCCGGAAGACGGCGTGGTGCGCCTGTCGCTGTTGCATTACAACAACCAGGATGAAGTAAATCGAATTTTACAGGCGCTGGACTCCGCGCTGAACTAAACCGGGGATGACGCCGCGGCCTGAATTTTATCGCGGCGAGCGGCCATTGCCTCACGATGCGTCAGGTAACTGATCGCGCCCACGATCATCAGCGCACCGGTGATGACCCAGGTATCCGGAATCTCGTCGAACAACCAGTAACCGATAATGATCGCCCACACCAGCTGCAGGAATGAAAGCGGTTGGGTGACCGTCAACGGCGCATAAGCGATAGCCCGGGTAATCGCATAGTGACCGGCGGTGGCAAATACCGCTACCAGCGCAAGCCAACTGACCTCGATCCAGGTCGGTTCGCGCCAGTAGTAGATAGCACCGGGCAACAATGCCAGGGTACAGAAAATTGTCAGCATCACCAGGATATCGCCCGAGCTCTGGCTGCGCGTCATTTGCTTGGCGAACAGGAACGAACCGGCAAAACAAAATGCCGCGATCAATTGCGCCAGTGAACCGGCCTCGATGGTTTGAAACCCGGGCCGCAGAATGATCAAGGTACCCACAAATCCGGCAAGTATCGCCAGCATGCGGCGTATCTTGACCTTTTCATGGAATATCAGGATCGCACCGAGCGCGGTAAACACCGGGGTTGAAAAACCGATTGCTGTCACTTCTGACAGGGGAATGCGGGCCATCGCAAAGAACCACAGCATCACGGCGGCACCGTGCAAGATGCCGCGATAAAAATAGAGTTTGAAACTGCCGGGCCTGATACCGCGCCAGCGCATCCGCCACAGCATCGGCAACACCAGGATGACGCCGATCGCATAACGGATAAACGCCGCCTGCACCGCGGCCATATCGGATCCCAGGTGACGCACCAGCACGGTCACTGCGACAAACAGCAGCCCACCGGCCACCATCCACAGACAGCCCAGTAAATTTGATTGTTGCGGCATGCGCGCGATTGGAACATTATCACACTGGAGATTGCAATCTTTCCCCGATGATTCGATTATGACCGCGACCTTATCCCACCACTATTACCACGATGACGACGTTTATGCCTATGAATGTGAACATGTTTTTCGCCGGCACTGGTGGCTAGTCGGGGTAGAATCCAGCCTGGCCGAAGCAGGCAATTACCTGGCATTGAACTTGATGAAATGGCCTCTGGTAGTGGTGCGAGACCAGCAGTCGAAGTTACGCGGATATTACAACCTGTGCCGACATCGGGCTGGTCCACTGGTGCTGGAGGGAACAGGGCACTGCCGGGATTTCGTGTGTCGCTATCACGGCTGGCGCTATGCCTGCTCCGGAGAATTACTAAAAACCCCGGGATTCGAAAAGGGCGAAATAGCCGACCCGGCAGAGATGGGACTGTTACCTGTTCGAGTTGACAGCTGGAATGGCATGGTTTTCGTCTGCCTCGATGAATCCGCACCCGACCTGGAAACATGGCTTGGAGATATCGTATCAATCGCGGCAGGGTATGATGAAACGGCGACCATGCATTTTGACGGCGATGTCATCAAGCATGCGGCCGCCAACTGGAAGACCTACGGCGACAATTCCTGTGAGGGATACCACGTCGGCATGGTGCACAAGGCACTAGGCTCGTCGATGCTGCGCGAATCGGTCGACATTGATTGCTATGACAACGGCGAGTTTGTCGGCTTCGATGTCAGCTACAGTTCAGGAAAAGATCAAAGCCGGGCCGGCAAGGGCTTCTGGATTTACAAGTTCCCCGGCCTGCTACTGCATTTTGCAGATTACGCGTTTAACGCCGAAACCGTGCTCCCACTCGACTCAAATTCTATTCGGCTACAGCGCTGGTTCTGGTCGCATGCCGACAAGGCTGCCGCAAACAAAATCGATACCGCATCAATTCGCCCAAACTCGGAACGGGTAATCGACGAAGACATCAACATTTGCGAGCGGGTACAGCATAACCTCCGGTCGGGCGTCTATCCCGGGGGAACCCTGTCAGCCCGACATGAACCCGGCACGATATATTTTCAACAGTTGGTACAGCGCGCGTTAAGCGGGTTTACCGAGCCTAAAGATTCCGGCACAAAGGGCTGAAATTATTGCGATTACGGCAGCGATAACCATGGCCAGCCCGTAACCGGCGTGCAGGTCGTAAATCAATCCGGCGCTCCAGGGTGCGACCAGCCCGGCGAATCCCCAGGCAACAAAAACCTGGCCGTAAGCCTCCGCACCGCGCTCATAGAAGCAGTTCGATATCGCTACCGGGTAGACCGCGATAATCGATCCGTAAGAGAATCCCACCAGGGAAAGTAATGCAACCACAACGACAGCACTGTCCGAGATACTTATGAACAACAGTGCAACCGCGGATAGCAGGGGCAGGCCAACGAGAAAACGATTTAGTGGCCAGCGATCAACCATCCATCCGGCGACAAAACCGCCCCCGGCACTACCAACACCAATCATGATGACTGCCAATGTGGCAAGCGCAGTACTCGCATTTTTCGACAGCGCAATACCGGCGGCATGACCTATGGCCATCAGCCCCGCAAAGACGCTCGCCATATAGGCTATCCAGAACTGCACCACCTTGCGCTTATCGACAGGAATATCGTGGCTAAGGTCTGCCTGCGCAACTGCATAGCTTACACCGGCAACACGCAGCATGATTGCGGCGAGCGTTCCACATCCAGCCACGGCGAGAGCGATCGTAACCAGTGCCGACTCCAGTGACACCAATTCAATACGCCAGGCAAATATCCTGGCAAACACTATCGATCCAACCGCATAAGCCGCGGTAACCGCACCCATCGCAAATCCCTTGATTTCCGGCATGACCCGGCCCACCAGCTGCAGACTGAAGCCATAACCGATACCATTACTGAATCCGAACGCGACGCTATAACCCGCAAAAAGCAGCCACCAACTGGTCGCACTGGATGCCAACATCAATCCTGAAGCCGCAACCAGGGAGGCAGTCAAAACGAGCCACCAGGCGGGCAGCAAACTGTAAACCCGATGACCCAGCAACACCGCCAGCGTAATTGCAACCAGCGCAAACGAATAGATCAGGCTGATTTCAGAGCGAGGTAATTCTAGTAACTCTTCTATGGGTACGATAAATACCGAAAATGCGTGCACCGAACCCAGCACGAAGGTGACCAGCATCGATGCCGACAGCGTTAGCGTTAGCGTGCCCCTGCTCAATGACGAAGAGTCCCGTCGGCTTTATCCGAATGGATTCGCTTTTGACCGCGTACGAAGATAAACATGCCGCTTGCGGCGATGACGCCCGCGCCAATCCAGGTCGTCAGCACCGGCACCTCCCCCCAAAACAAAAAGCCTACTATGGCAGCGAAAACCATGGCCAGGTATTCAAACGGTGCCAGCAGACTTGCCTCCGCGTAGCGAAACGAGACGGTTAACAGCCATTGTTGCATTCCACAGCCCAGTCCAAATCCAAGGAACAACAACAAATCGTCACCACGCGGCGTCAACCACCCCGAAAGCAACACCCAGGCAAGGCAAACCAGGCTGCCCAGGTTATTGTAAAAAATTCCGATCGTAACCGACCTTTCACTGCTGCTGAGTTTACGCAGCCAGATTGCCACCAGCGCACCGGTAAAGGCGGACCCGGCCGCTGCCACCACCCCGATATCCAAGGTACCTGCCCCGGGTCTTGCTATCAACAACACCCCGATGAAGCCTGCAATCACCGCTACCCAACGTCGCAGCCCAATCGCCTCGCCAAGCAGGAAAATGGATAACACGGTTATGAAGATAGGCGCGGCGTAAGAAATTGCGGTGGCGTCCGCGATCGGTATTCGAGTGAGCGCAAAGTACAGCAGGCCGAGACTGACGATGCCGCTGATACTGCGAATGGCATGATCGAAAGGACGCCGGGTCAAAAGCCCGGCCAGCCCGACCGTCGACAGAAGAATAATCCAGAAAAATCCACTCGCAAACAGGTAGCGAAATAACAATACTTCACTCAATGGGTAGTCACGGTTGACCAGTTCGCGTACCGCGGCACTGAGCAACGCCATCAGCAGCAGGTTCCCAACGAAGGTCGCTATCCCGAGTGTGGGATGATCGCGGTGTCCGCTAACCAGGCTGGAAGATAGCGCCATTTCTAGGTCTCAAGTCAGGCTTTGGTGCTTATCGATAACACGCGGCAAGCAGCGCAGTATACTTAAATGGGATCAGCCTCGATACATCGGAGAGTACTAAGAAGTGGAACTGACTATAGATTTAGACAGCTTCTTCAGATCTGAAAAAGCCGAAATTATTTTTGCCATGGCGCTTGATATGGTACATCGCTTTATCGGCTGAGCGAATCAAGTCTTCGGCAGTTTGGCCGTTTTCAGGGTAAAGTGAAATACCGATACTTGCACTGACCGCAACCTCGACATTCTCGACACGAATGGGTTGCACGATTTGCTCGATCAACCCGGAAGCGATGCGTTCGGCAACGTTGAAATCGGGCAAACTTGAAAGAATAATAATGAACTCGTCACCACCTATGCGCGCAACGGTGTCGGTTTCGCGGATTTCAGCCTTGATGCGAAGCGCGGTGGCCTGCAGTACCAGGTCGCCAAATTCATGGCCATGTTCATCGTTGATTTCCTTGAAGCCATCGAGATCCAGGAACATGACCGCCGACATCTGGCTGGTGCGACGGGCCTCGGCAAGCGATTGATTAAGCCGGTCCTTGCACAGTCGCAGACTCGGTAATCCGGTCAAGGCATCGTGGTTGGCCAGAAAATGGAGTTCGGCGGCAATTTTTTCACGCTCTTTAATTTCTCCTTCGAGCTGTTTTACCGTTTCTGCAAGTTTGCGGGTGCGGCTTTTTACCATTGCCTCCAGCGAATCGCGCGAATCGCGTAAATTCTGTTCGGTGACTATTTGCTGGGTTATGTCCTGTACCACGCCAATCGATCTGAACTCGCCACTGGGGGAACGCAAGGACGTGCCCTGCTCACGTATCCAGCACATCTCGCCATCGGACCGGTGTATTCGATATTCCACTTTATAGTCTTCACCATCCGCGTCATGCTTGCGGTAAATCTCTATCAGTTTTTCCTGGTCCTCGGGATGCACATCCTCGATATAATCGGCTCGCGAAGAAACCATGCTCTGGTACTCATCAACCGCGGCGCCGTGGATCTTGGCGACGCCCTCGCTGAGATCATCGTAGCTTGCAGTAGTCGGGGCATAAGTGAAATGGCCGATATCGGTAATGGCCTCGACCTGCTGCGCCATGGCATCCCGGTTTTCCAGTCTGAGCTCGTAGTTTTTACGCTCGGTAATGTCCTGCAACAAACAAAACGCAGACCTTATCTGGCCCTCTTTATCCGTATCGACAAACCCTACCTCGTAAATATGCCTGACTTCGCCATCATTGCGTTGAATCCGATATTCGACTTCGTACGAACCCTCGTTCTTTCGTAAATCGTAGGATTGACTGTAAAACGCCCTGTCTTCGGCATGCAAAACCTCGAGCATCAGGTCCCAGGAATTCTGCGACTGCATTATTTCTGCAACGGTCTGATTGAAGATTGCTGCGTAACCGTTAGAACAGGATATTATAAGCCCGGTTTCGTAGTCCCATTCGCAGTGCCCGATATGGGCGGCCTGCTCGGTCGCATCAAGGAACATTTCCTGATGGCGCAATCTTTCGAGTTCGGCTTCGAGCTCCGAAGTGCCTGGTAAACTTTTCATTTCAGTGGACACGTTTAGACAGATCCTGCTTTGGTTATATGGTTTTTTTTCATCTGTACTCTAAACACCGGCAGAATTTACGAAACCGAAGCTGTTCTTACCCTCGCGCTTGACCTGGTACATCGCCTTATCGGCAGAACGAATTAATTTTTCGGCAGTTGTGCCATGCTCCGGATAAAACGAAATTCCGATACTCGCGGTGATTTCGACGTCGATATCCTTGATTTGCAAAGGTCGCGCAACCTGTGTGATCACGGCTGCGGCAATTCGCTCCGCGATAGCCGTTTCAGGCAGGCTGGAAAGGATGATGACGAACTCGTCGCCGCCGATTCGCGCGACCGTATCGGTTTCCCGGATTTCCGTCTTGATCCGGTCCGCGGTCATCTTTAGCACCAGGTCACCAATATCGTGTCCGTGCTGATCATTAATTTCCTTAAACCCGTCGAGATCCACGAACATGACTGCCGAGGTTTGACGATTACGCCGCGCCTCGGCCAACGACTGGTCAAGGCGGTCCTTACACAGGCGCAAGCTTGGTAGCCCGGTAAGCGCATCGTGGTTGGCCAGAAAATCGAGTTCGGCGGCAATTTTTTCACGTTCGTCAACTTCGATCTGTAGCTGCTTGACTGTGTTTGCCAGTTCGCGGGTCCGTTCGACCACCTGCTGTTCAAGCGTATCCCTGGCGTCGATGATTTCCTGCTCGGAATTTTTCTGCGTCGTAATATCCTGCAGTACACCGATCGTTTGCTCCGGAATTCCGTGAGTGATGAGGTAAGCTTTACCCACTTCGCGTACCCAACGAACCTCACCGTCGGCGAGAATCAGGCGATATTCAATCTGCCACTCACTACCATTGGCCATAAACCTGTCATAGGCCTTTTGCACGCGGGCTCGATCATCGGCGTGGATCAACTGGAGATCCTCTTCTCTTGATACGCTCCTGTTGATGATCTCTTCGGCACTGATGCCGTGAATGCTGGCCAGGCCCGGGCTAACGAACAGGTACTTCTGCTTGATTTCATCGTAAATAAAATGTCCGATATCGGTAATCGCCTCAGCCTGGTTGGCCAGTGCATCCTTGTACAGCAGCTCCTGCTCGATTTTTTTCTGTTCGGTAATATCCTGCAATACACCGATAGTTTGCTCGACTTGTTCGCCATTCCTTTTATGTGCCTTGCCCACTTCACGCACCCAGCGTAATTCACCATCCGGACGCCGAACACGATATTCGATTTCCCAGCCGCCGTGATTTTCTAATACACCACGATAAGCCTGCCGGATCATTTCGCGGTCTTCTTCGTGGACCAAAGTAAAATAATCTTCGTTAGATTTTATCTTGCGGAAATACTCATCAACCCCGAGACCAACAATGTGCGCCTGCCCAGGACTCACATACAAATGTTGATCCTTGATTTCATCAAACAGGAAATACCCGATATCCGTGATGGCTTCGGCCTGGCTGGCCATCGCATCCTTGAACATCAAGTCCTGCTCGCGCGTGACGCGCTCGGTGATATCCTGCATCACCCCCAGGGTCTGTCTTACCTTGCCGTCCTTTATCAGCTTGGCTCGAGTCAGTTCCCGCACCCAGCGTACCGTGCCATCCGCGCGTTTAATTCGAAACTCCAGGGCACAATCCTGTCCGCTATCGATATAATGCCTGTACTCCTCCGCAACCCGCGGGCGATCCTCGGCAACAATATCGGCAAGGTCATCTTCGACGCTACGCATTTTCTCCTGGTAAGCCTCGGCCGTTGTGCCGAAAATGCGCGCGCAGCCTTCGCTCATAAAAACATAGCATTCGTTATCCTCGTCATAGATAAAATGCCCGATATCGGTAATGGCTTCGGTTTGACGCGCTAGATCATCGCGATATTCCAGGTCACGCTCGTGCCTGACCTGGTCAGAGATATCCTGAAGGATACCGAAGCTCCCGCGCTCGATCCCGCTTTCGTCAGTCGTGATAACACTAAATTCGCGGATATGTCTTATCGAGCCGTCATTAAAAAGGATGCGATAATTAACATCCAGCGCCTTGTTATCACGCAAGGCTTTTGAGGCAAGCCGGTAACGCTCCTGGTCATCCGGATGGACTTGCTGCAACGTTTTTTCCCAGCTGTCCTGTGCCGCCATCACCTCTTCGACGGTCATGTTGTAGAGGTGCGCATACTCCATTGAACAGGATTCAAGCCGATCGAGTTCATAGTTCCATTCATAGTGTCCAATCCTGGCAGCCCTTTCGGTCGCATCAAACAGGGTTTCGCGACGCCGCAATTTTTCCAGTTCGGCTTCGAGCTCTGCCCGGGTCAAACCAGAAAGTTCTGATGTCGATGGATTTTGGGTCTGCGCTACCGCCAGCGCATTCATTGTTGGCATTTAATTAATCGGTTAACTTTCATCTGGCATAGCACTTGAGTATAGGCACGATAGCCTGTTTTGCCATGTGATCGGCGGGGCCAGCGATGACGTCGAATTGGTAAATATCCCGCCCTGTAGCATAATTGGGACTGGCTTAAGTGAGCGGTAAGCAAACCATGAACCATCCGGCAGCAAATCTTCCCGACCTGGCACCCCTGATAGATCAACTGCAGTCAATCCTGGGAGAGCGAGTCAGTACCAGCAGCTCAATACTCGAGCAGCACGGCCACGGTGAATCCTGGCATCCAGTGCAGGCGCCCGATGCGGTCTGTTTCCCGCAAAGCAACGAAGAGGTGGCTGCTATCGTAAGGCTCTGCGCCGAGACTGCTACGCCGGTCATCGCGTTTGGTACCGGCACTTCGCTTGAAGGCCAGGTACAGGCGGTCAAGGGGGGTATCTGCATCGATCTTTCCCAGATGAATCAGGTCCTTGAAGTGGGTAACGAGGATTTGGACTGTCGCGTTCAGGCTGGCGTCACAAGGCGTCAACTAAACCAGTACCTGCGCGACACCGGTTTATTCTTCCCGATCGATCCCGGTGCCGATACCTCGATCGGCGGCATGGCGGCGACGCGGGCCTCGGGTACCAACGCGGTACGCTACGGCACCATGCGCGAAAACGTGCTTGGACTGACCGTGATCACCGCCAGCGGTGAAATCATTAAGACTGGAACACGTGCGCGTAAATCGGCAGCTGGCTACGACCTCACCCGCCTGTTTGTCGGTTCCGAGGGCACGCTCGGCGTGATCACCGAGGTCAGTCTCAGGCTTTACGGTTTGGCCGAGGCTATTTCTGCCGCCATCGTCAACTTCCCGGACGTACGCTCGGCCGCCGAAGCGACGATTCAGACGATCCAGATGGGCATCCCCATGGCACGTATCGAGATTGTCGACAGCGCCTATATGAAAGCGATTAATGCCTACAGTAAAACCGATTACCCGGAACTCGACACCCTGTTCCTCGAGTTCCATGGCACCCACGCCGGCGTTGCCGAGCAGGTGCAGATGTTCAACGAGATTTCGCAGGATTTCGGCGCGACCGGGTTTCAATGGGCGGAGCAGGAGGAGGACCGCCGTCAACTCTGGCGCGCGCGTCATGACGCTTACTACGCGGGTCTCGCGGTTCATCCGGGCTACCGCGGTTACGTGACCGATATTTGTGTACCGATTTCTCGGCTCGCGGACTGTATCGCCGAGACCCAGGCGGATATCGCCGATTCAGGCCTGTTCGCACCCATCATCGGTCATGTCGGCGATGGCAATTTTCACTCAACCATGTTCATCGATCCGGAAAACGAGGCAATGCTCGAAAAAGCACTTGAGCTCGACCATCGCATGGTACAACGCGCACTGGATATGGGTGGCACCTGCACCGGCGAACACGGTATCGGTTTGGGTAAGTTAAAGCATATGCGCCACGAACACGGTGACGGCGCGGTCGAGGTGATGAAGGCGATCAAGGCTGCTATGGATCCGCAAAATATCATGAACCCCGGCAAGGTTGTCGATTGCTAGATCGACTCGATTGCCTGATCGGCTACATGCTGCTGCAGTTGAGGATAAAATTCGAAGAATCCATCCCGGATCGTTTCATGATGGCGTAGTAAATCCTCGATTGCATTATCAAACTGATTGGCAAAACGGATACGACCAGCGACGCGATCGAGCGATTCGGCAACTGTATCGATTTCGCGGTAAGAACCAAACCAGTCAAATTCAATCATGCGCAGGGTCACACGACGCATGTTTTCGCCCGGCATCAATTCCTGGCCGTCAGACATGCGTTGATAAAAATCTGTGATCAGGGGTTTGAGGTCTCTGCTTTCGAATTTTTCCCAGTGACTGATCAGCAGGTGGTCAAAATAAATATCCAGCGCAATACCGGCAAAGCGGCGTCGCTGACGACTGAAACCATGCTTCATTTCCTTTACCAAAGGGTGCGAATCGGTAAACAGGTCGACCGCGCGATGATTATTCAACCCTGCCCTGACTGCTTCGGGTAGCAGATGCGGATCGACACCGCGCGCAAAATCACCCAGCAGGTTACCGACGGTCGATTCAATCGTCGGCTGCGACAGTACCAGGTGAGCAAAATGATTCATGGCCACTACTATAAATCAAAATATTGCATAACTGCGATCGAGAAAAATAGATTGCCAGCTTCTTTTTCCTGCGCTTTAATCATGGGGAAGTCCCGCAATCAGGAACGCACCATGCCTATTTCAGCTGTCGATAACCGTTCTGTCACCCCTGATAGCGACCCGCATTACGAAGACCGGATCAACCTCGCCGCGGCCTTTCGCATGACCGCCCGACTCGATATGCACGAGTCTGTTGCTAACCATTTCAGTTATGCCGTGTCAGATGACGGCAGCCAGTTCCTGGTCAATCCCCTGGGACGTCATTTTTCCAATGTCCGTGCCAGTGAATTGTTGCTGCTGGACGCAAACGATGATTCGACCATGGACAAGCCCGGCGCACCCGACCCGACCGCCTGGGCAATTCATGGGGCGATGCATCGTAACGTACCACAGGCACGCTGCGTGCTTCACGTGCATTCAAAATATGCAACCGTGCTGGCATCGATTCAGCAATCCGGCCTGCCCCCGATCGACCAGAACACGATGCGGTTTTTCAACCGGGTTTCGGTGGATGACGGTTTCGACGGCATGGGCCTCGGCGACGAGGCAGAGCGATTGACCACTACCCTGGGTGATAACCGGGTGTTGATCATGGGTAATCATGGCGTCATGACAGTAGGCCAAACCATCGCCATCGCATTCGACGAGCTTTACTATTTCGAGCGCGCCTGTGCTAACTACATTACCGCGTTAATGACCGGTAAACCTTTACGCATCGCCACCGACAAAGTTGCCGAAAAAACCGCGCGACAGTGGGACGACTACATCGACCGTTCCCCTTACGCCGAGGTG